>DAINRD010000001.1:0-7687 GCA_036742095.1 Archaeoglobus sp.
GAAGCTGGAAATTGTGAAAGCCTTTCAGGAACTTGGAGAGGTTGTTGCTGTTACGGGAGATGGTGTTAACGATGCTCCGGCTTTGAAGAGGGCAGATATAGGAGTTGCGATGGGTGAGGGGAGTGATGTTGCAAGGGAAGCTGCCGATATGGTTCTCCTCGATAACGCCTTTTCCTCCATCGTAAAAGCTGTCGAGGTTGGCAGGGATGTTTTCAGGAAAATTCAGCGTATATTCAGCTGGATTCTTCCCACAAACGGTGGTCAGGCTGGCATTGTCCTCACAGCCTTCCTCCTCGGATTGCCCCTGCCGATGATGCCCCTCCACATTCTATGGGTTAACACAGTAACTGCCGCTCTCCTTGGAACCATGCTGGTCTTCGACAGAATGGAGGAGGGGTTGTTGAATCTGAAGCCGACCAAGGGAGAGCTTTTGAACAGAGTTATAATGGTTAGAGTTGCCTACATCTCCATAATCTCCGTTCTTCTGGCCTACTTCTTCTACTTCCACACAGGAAAGATGTCCGCAGCGATGAATTCCGTTATAGCGGTTGCAATGTGGTATCTTCTCACACCTCACGTCGATAAGAGCTTTTTCAGGGTTAGGAAGAATCCCTACGCAATTCTCGGCTTTCTGCTGACTCTCCTTCTCCAGATAGCAGTAACCAACTTCGGTGGCGTATGGCTGATGCTTGAGCCGATGAGCGTTGAAGAGTGGGCTACGGTTGTTCTGCTCACCTCATCCGTATTCTGGGTGGTGGAAATCGAGAAGCATGTCTACCGATTTATCGCTCGGGGATAAATCACTCCTTATGAATTTTTTCGGATACCTTTTTCAGCATCGACTTGGGCAAGCATTTTTCGCAAACCAGGATTACATTTACGTAGTTTTTGTTTAACCCCCTTATCCACGTCCCGATTTACCTGATGTCATCTAAGCAAACGGGGCTCTTCCAGATGGAGCACCTTTTCCAAGTTATACCTTCCTCTCCCTTTTAGCTCCTCACCGCATGTAACGCACTTCAGCATCATCTTCACTCAAAACTCCAAGTGAGCTTTTGCGATGGCTTTGGCTAAATCAGAGGCTGTGAAAATACCAACAACCTTGTCCCCCGTGTTTAATGATTAACGTAATCTTTAACCATAGCATCTCCAACGCTTATCATACTACTGGTTGTCTGTAATCTGTTATTTAAGTTATATCAGAGGTTTTTACGTCTTTTTCTGAAATTGGAGAGATGAGCAAAGAAAAAAATGAGCTGAAGCAGCAATTTCTCTTCATCTTGCTTAATTTGCATTTTTTAAATCTAAGCAATGTGACCAAACACGACGGCCGAGCTGTAGAAGTGGGCCACGCTTATCCCACGATAGTTGAAGTCATAATTCCCGGCGGAATGGTAGGCCACCGTTAAACTAAATGCCGATGAGAAGAAGAAAAGGAGATACAGAGAGCCTGCAAACCCAACTCTGAATCTCCGGATTGCCGGAGACAGGATTAAGATGGGATTGTTGGTAGCGTTGAGAGGTAGAAGCACTTTTTGAAGTCCTCCATCATCATCCGGTGGTGACCTGCAAGGTGTTCTATCATTTCGTGCATTTCGTGGGCTGATGCTCTTCCGAAACATGCCGCTTATGCGCCATCTTACCTCTGTGCATTTCTTCAGCCTCTGAATACTTGGTTTCACGCTTTTTCCCTACGTGCTCGTGCATACTCCCAGCTTCTTGATAAACACAGAGTCTTTGACTGGGAGAAGCCGGTTATGAAGTGCAACGAGTTCTGAGTTATGCCGTTGTTCTCCAGTGTTATTTTCATAACACCGTCAGCTCATCCTTATCAAGCATGTTTGAGAAGTTCAAGCGTTCTGTTTCCGTCCTTAGACGATGTGGGGATGGCGACGTGGGGGAGGCTGTGTTTGCGGATGTGGGGGTTATGCTGATTGCCGTTATGAACTCGATGAGATTGCTGAGATGAGGCGGTTAAAGTAAAATCTTCCTCACAAGATCTTTGACATTTTTCTCCATTATTTTAACGAGCCTCCTGCACTCATCCTCGCTTCTTGGCCTTTGAACCTTCCAGAACTCATCTGCCTCGATATCCTCCTCAAGCGAAACCACGTAATCGGCATCCTCCATCATCTCTCTCACGAATTTTCTCGGCCTAGTTATATCAAGACCCATTTCAGATAGTATTTTGGAAGCGAGTGCATCAACGTTCTCAGCAGGATCCATTCCAGCGCTAACAGCATGCATGTTGTCGGGAGAGAGCCTATTGAAAAGTGACTCAGCAATCTTCGATCTGCAATCGTTTTTCTTTGATAGAAACAGAACCTTTCTGGTAGAGGTTAGCCTGTGGTACCTGGACATTGATTCTGGAGTCTCAGGTTTCAGCCTGAAGGTTCCAATTTCCACCTCTCCCAGATCCACGAATTTCAGTTTTAGGTTTATTCTATCCTTTTCAATCTCTATTACGTTGTAGTTGTTGTCGGGCATCAGCACCTTGTATGAGCTTACAGAACCTGCATGGATTATGTGCGTCCTGAGGAGCTTTGTTGAGTAGGGCACGTGTCTGTGTCCCGCGAGAACTATCGCTCCGTGGCAGTTCAAGGTTAGGGTTTCAACGAACTCCGCTGCATCTATCAAGACGTTCATGTTCCTTCCAGTGTGGGGGACAGGAACCACGTGATGGTGCAGACAGATGAAGTTCGTGCAACCACCCTTGACGTTATCAGTTATCCACTCTCTCTGCTCAGGCCCGATGTAACCGTCATCAGAATCCGGAAGTGTGCTGTCAACTCCAATAAAGACAAAGTTATCAATTTTCAGCACCTTTCTGTTTTTTCCGAAATATAGCTTGAAGTACTTGATTCCGTCATTTCTTGCATCGTGGTTTCCCGGTATGGCAAAAAGATCAGGTTTGAGATCTGAAAGGGTTTCGTAGGCTTCTTTGAACTCGCGATGGATTCCCCACAGACCGATATCTCCGGTCAAGACCACTAAATCAGGTTCCATTTCGTTTATCTGTCTCACAGCTTCCTCGATTTTATTCCTCATAAGTTCAAATCCGAAATGGACATCGGAAATGTGGACGATTTTCATGATTTTCATATTGATTATTAATTTTTAAAGATTTTCTTTAAGTGAAAAGTTTTTTAAAGGGAGAAAAACATGATTCATCTTGTAGTCATAGTCACGGGCGTGGCAGGGACAGCAGGGGCGATTAAATTGTGAAGAAGGTATGAAAAATGCAATCTCATAATCTCCAGATGGTGGCTCAGGTCAATAACTCCGAGAAGATTTGTCAGAAAAAATTTTTTCGGATTCTGCAAGAGCTTTATAAAGCCTTCTTGGCCTTTCGTCCCTCCCAATCTCCGAAAAAGAGGTAAAGGCACCGAGCCTTCTAAACTCTTCCGAAATAACTTCCTCATACATTCTCATCACTTCAGATGTGCCGCTTCAGGAACTCCTCAATCTCCCGAAATCCAAGTTTTTTCCCTTCCGAGTATACCGCTTCATCAAAGGTTTCTCTTTCCTCCTTATAGAAGATGCCTATTGGAATCTTCGAGTCGGAGTTGTAGTCCCACTCCCTGATTTTCTCCTCCGCGGCCTTCCTGTCGGATGGGTCGTGACTTTCAAGCTCGTAAACTCTTTCGTTGTAAAAATCGTAGGTATTGAAGAAGGTGTAGCATGGCTGGAGTACGTCCACAAAGGAGAATCCCCTGTGTTTGATTGCCTCTCTCAAGACCATCCTCAAGTTCTTGGGTCTGTTGGAGTAGCTTCTGGCAATAAATGTTGCTCCAGCTGCAAAGAGAAGTTCGAGTGGATTGAATGGCTTTTCAGGAGTTCCTGCAGGGGTGGACTTGCCCCTGAACCCCTGAGGGCTTGTTGGGGTGAACTGGCCTGTTGTGAGGGCGTATATTCTGTTGTTGTGCACCACCATCGTTATGTCTATGTTTCTTTTGGCTGCAAATAGCAAGTGCTCTAAACCTTCGCCGTAAGCGTCCCCATCCCCGGCAAAACCGATAACCTTCAGCTCAGGATTTCCAAGCTTTATCCCTGTGGCAGCGCACGGTACTCTTCCGTGGATGGCGTAGAAACTTGAAATGTTAACGTAATCCACAATCTTCCCATGGCAACCTATACCAGACACCATAACGGTCTTTTTTGGATCCATGTCCTCCAGCACCTTTCTCAAGGCATTCAGAATTGCGAAGTTTCCGCATCCGGGACACCAGGTTATTTCTGCGTAGGTTTTGAGGTTCATGGGAACACCTCCTTAAGTCTCTCCACCAAATCCTCCAAAAAGAATGGTCTTGCGTCATATTTTAGAATCGTGGCATCATAGTTAATTCCGTTCGCTCTCAACAGCCTTGCAAGCTGTCCTGTTGAGTTAAGTTCAACGACTGCTTTTTTCTCGGCCTGAAATGCCTCGTTAACGGTAAACGGTTCCAGAATGAGGGGCTGTATGACTTTCAGCCCCAGCTCTTTTGCTGCCTCCACACAAACACCCTTCGTCGAGCCCCAAGTTATTATTGCTTCTTCAGAATCCCCGTAAACGTTGACAGACTTCAACCCCTCAACCTCTTTTTTGAGTGCTCTCCTTTTTCTCAGATTCTTTTCCTGCATTCTTGCTATCATTTCCGCATTTTCTGTTGTGATGCCATACTCGTCGTGGGCGTAGCTGTTCGACTTCACGACAGCTTCTCCAGGAAAAGCAAGTGGTGATACTCCCTCATCCGTCAATTCGTATCGTCTGTAGTCCCTTTCACCGTTCCAAAGCTTTGTCTCTTCCTCATACACACCATCAACAATCTCAAAGCTGTAAAGGCTCTCTGAAAGGTGTTTGTCACTAATGACGAAAGCCGGAATCTGATACTTCCACGCAATATTCATTGCCAGTGCTGTGAGACTGAAAGCCTCTTCGGCATCTCCGGGAGCCACAACAAACCGCGGAAACTCCCCATGGCCAGCGTTCAGAATGAAGTGCAGGTCAGCCTGCATGGTGTAGGTTGGAACTCCCGTGCTGGGCCCGGCTCTCTGTGACACCACTATAACTATCGGTAGCTCCGCCTGCCCTGCAAGGCTCAAACCCTCAACCATCAATGCAAAACCTCCTCCAGAAGTTGCGACCATGGTCTTTCTGCCAGCATAGACTGAGCCAAGAGCCATGAGCATTACAGCAATCTCATTCTCAGGCTGCACCACCAAAACACCGGCTTCGCGGCTCAAAGCTGCAAGGTAGTGCAGAATTGAGGTTGACGGAGTCATGGGATAGGCGTAGTAAGCCTGTAAGCCTGCCGCCAGAGCACCAAGAGCAATGGCCTCATTTCCCAGAACAGCAGGCAATACCTCCTGTTCGAGCTTTTCGACTCTCATCTCCTCCTCTGCGAGTTCGTAGGCTCTTTCGGCTATTCTGATATTAATCTCAGGATTTTTGACAAATTTTTCGATGGTAGCCTTTACAACCTCAAACTCAATTCCAAGCGTTTTTGCTGTGTAGGCAATAGCGGCTGTGTTTTTCATAACCTCTCTCGCTCCAAACTCCTCAAGAATTGCTTTCAGGTTCACACCTTTGCTTTTAATGCTGAGAGAACTCACTTTCTCCGATAGGGCTTTATCGCCCTCATCGTATATGAGAATTCCATCTTCCTTGACTTTGTCAAGATGTTTTTCAAGTGTTTTCCCATCAAACGCTACAAGCACATCGACCACCTTTCTGTTGGAGTAGATTTTGTGATCTGCAGCCCTGAGAATGGAGAAGTTGTGTCCTCCTCTTATCAGCGAAGGATAATCGTCGTAGACGAAAATTCTGTATCCGTATCTTGACAGAATTCTTCCGAGAAGCGTTGTTGCAGCTCTAATCCCGTCTCCTGCCTTTCCACCAACGAGAATGGAGATCTCCATCATTTCACCCCGAATTTATTCCATTTACAGCTTCTTTCGCATTTGCGCATCGAAAATTCAAAATTGAAAGGCCATCTTCAAACATTACATTTCCTTCTTAACTAATACTTTATAAGGTTTTGGTTTGATTTCTTGAAAGCATAATCAGAAATTTATTTCATAAACTAAAAATATTAGACTGATGTCCTTTCAACAAAAATTTTTTAAATTTTTAAAGATAAATTATTGAGGTGACTAAAATGTCCGTGGAAGATATGGTTCTGGATTATATCAGGAAGAAGTGCGAAACCGAAGGCCTTGAAACAAAGCCGAGAATTTACCAAATTGCGAGGGAGCTGAATCTTGACAGGGAAGAAGTCTTAGAGGCTGTAAAGAAGCTTGAGGCCGAGGGGCTGGTTCAGTATGTTTCTGACGTTCCAAGCGAGTCTCACATCTGCCCTGCAGTGCCACCGGAGGAAATGCTGAAGTTCAGAGTGCTAAAAATGGTAGTGGACAGGGAGAGGACGGAAGTTTACGAGATTGCCAGACTTCTTGATGAAAACGTAAAGGCTGTTGTGGAGGTTGTGAAGAAACTTGAGAGTGAGGGGAAGGTAAGGTACGCCGGAGAGGGAGGAAGTAGCTGGATTGAGCCGGTGAGGTAAAGTTTCCTTAAATAAATAGAGAAAAATTAAACGACCACAACACTCACCTTCGCTCTTTCCACAATCTTTTCAATGTTCTCCTTTCCCAGCCCTCTGTTGAGGAATATGGTGTCTGCACCACGCCAAGAAGCTGCCCCCTCCTGACCTCACCGTCAAATACTGGGAGGAAAACAGCTTTTGTAATCTCCTTCTTTTCCTCAACTCTGCTTCTCCTCTTTTCGACAACATCCACAACTGTTCCGAAAGCATTCCGCATTCCATAGAGGGGATAAACGATGGTGTTCTCCTCAAGGCTAATTGGTTCAATTGCTATCTCCTCAACCTCATCCCTCCTGACCTTTCGGTTCTCTGCCGCAACAATGGGCTCCCATCTGGCTATGGTCTTCCTTCTGTAGGCGAAGGGCTTGATTCTGAGCTCCTTTCTTCCCTTCTCATCAACAATCTTTGCAAGAACCTCATCCTTCTCTCTTCTGCCAACGCTGAAGTTCTCCGTTGATATGTAGTAAACATTGATCACTCCAAGCAGGTCTCCCTTCTCCACCCTTCCGCTTCGTGCTGGCATGAAAATGGCCTCGGCAATTCTCTTCTTCTCCTCAACCTTCCTCCTCTTTCCCTATTGAACAACATCAATTAAAGATCCCAAAGCATGCCTGATAAAAAGCGGCGTTATGACAGTGTTTTCAGGCAGTAGTATCTCCTTAATCCTTATCCTTGCAACCTTCTTCCTCTCAACCTCAACAGATCCTGCAGCTATCACCGGCTCCCACTCGGCAACGTGGCTCCTGAAGTAGCCGAAAAACCTCTTCTTTATTCTCTCCCTCTTTGTCTCTCCATCTTCACTCCACGTCAGGTTTGCCCGAACTATCTGCTCCCTTATCCTTATATCTCCAGCCTTGAACCCCAATCTCTTTCCTATTGCCCCGGTTCTGACAAAGAAAACCTTCAGTATGCCAACGATATCCCCTTCCTGCACAACACCATCTTCAGCGGGCAAGAAGACTGCGTGAGTTATCCTTTTCTCCTCCTCAACTCTGCTCGGCCTCGCCTCGACAACGTCAATTGTCGTGCCAGTCGCATGAGGGGCAATTGAGAGGGGGCAATTATGGTATTCTCGGGAATCCTGACCTCCTTAAGCTTTATCAGATCAA
>DAINRD010000001.1:7697-9496 GCA_036742095.1 Archaeoglobus sp.
AGCTATGGAAAGTGGAGCTATTATCGTGTCCTGAGGTATTGAGACCTCCTTAACCTTTATAACCTCGGCCCTTCCCCTCCTGACCTCAAAGCTTTCATCTGCTATGATAACCTTCCACTGCGTGAACGGAGCAATTCTGTAGCTGACCTTCTCCTTCTTCGCTTTGAGTGTCTCTAACCTCCTTCCCAACTCCTTCCAGTAAATAATTTCCATGATTTTTCAAATCAAATACACTATTTACTTAACGGTGTTTTTACATTATTGAAAATAACAAAATTTGATTTTAACTTTGTTAATTTAACACTGTTCAAAAATAATTTAAAGCTTCTGATTATTTGGAAACCATGGACAACATGGAGAGGGACGAGATGCTTGAGTTTGCGGCGAAGCTTCACAGCCACCTCAGCCCTGGAGTGGCTCTGGGCATAAGAATGGCTCAAATTGCCTACGAAAAGCTCGGAGTGAACTTCAGAGGAAAGGGGCTTGTAGGGATTGCCGAAACGGCAATGTGCCTGCCAGATGCCCTTCAGGTTGTTGCGGGAACGACGCCAGGCAACAGGAATTTGATTGTGAAGGATTATGGAAAGCTCGCTCTTGCAATTGTGAGGTTCGACACGAAAGAGGGTTACAGGGTTACGATTAAGAAGGAGGCTGCGGAGAAATCTGAGTTAATAAAGAAGTTCCTTTACAGGCTTGGGAAGCTGAACAAGGAGGAGGAAAAAAGGCTGGCTGAGGAGTTTCTGAACCTTGAGCCGGAATACTTTGAGGTTAGAAAAATCAGGCTGACGATTCCCGTTGGGGGGACGAAGGAGCCCATAGCTGAGTGCGAGGAGTGCGGGGAACTGCAACCCTCTGACTACCTTCGTGGAAACTTGTGCCTGATGTGTGCCGGAGAGAGGTACTTTGAGGAAACGGGGTAGCGACTGGGTTTTACCAAATATTATTCGAAAAATTCTGAAATCAGGTAAACATAACCCTTCAGAATAGCAAAACGTATTCCAGAGCGAAAAGAAGGTGCAGAAAGAGGAGGGAAAAGCCAAATTTTTTGATGCTCAGCGACGGTGAAAGAATTGCAATGGCAGTCGTGGCGGCAATTACAGACAGAAACATGGTTGCAGGCGACAGCAGGAAGAGAACTACAGCGAGAGGAATAATTGAGAGGTAATTTTTCATCGAAACGCTGTTGTAAACTTTTGAATCGGCAAGAAAGAGATTGAAGATTGTGAGGGAGTAGAGGAGGGTGAGCGGTGAGGCAATCTCTGCCAAACTTGCTCCCGAAACAACAGCCATGAAGGGGAATGGGAAAGTCAGAGCGATGGCCCCAGCCTTAACAGAAATCCTCCTCTCCCTGACGACCTTTACAAGAGCAAAGAGTAGAGAGTAAAGGAGGAGGACCGGTACAACTTCAGGTTTGAGGTAAGCTGAATACAGCGAGAGGGCGGCGAGCAGTGAAGGAAAAACGAGGGATTTATCTCTCTTGAAGTACATCAGGGGGTTTATTGAGAGCAGGGCGAGTGTTGCTGTGACAACTCCAATGACGGTGAAGTGTTTTAGGCCCATTACGGTGGCTGCAAGCCAGATGCTTATCGCTCCCCCCATTCTTGGCAGCAGCTTCATAAGGGTTGCTGTAGTGGATGGGTGATAGAGGTTTACCCTAAAATTTTCAGTACTTGATTAAACTCCGAAAATTACACCAAGGACTTTTGATGCTAAACTTATAAGACCTGTATTTGTGGCAATTTGATTCAGATAAGGTCCGAACTTAAGCATTACACCTGAAATTACGTCCAGATTTCCAA
>DAINRD010000001.1:9506-18334 GCA_036742095.1 Archaeoglobus sp.
TTCCAAAAATCGTTTTTTGAGCTTCTAAAATCTCTTCTCTTAAACTTGGGGTTTTGTTGATTTCGTGGAAAAGTGTAGTGGCTATTTTTACCCCCCACTTCATTAAAACCATCAAGCCATCGTTTATCTTTGAGACGTCTACGTTGGCCACCGCAATCATTTTGTCTGCAGCTAATCTAACGTCTGCAGACGTTTTTCCAAATTTTGCGAGACTCATGGTGAATTCGGCTTCACTGACCATGGCTTTTCATCCTCCTTATTATCATTGACATCATTGAACTCTAAAGTATATAAGACTTTCTAATGGTCATTACAATTACAATAATATAATTAGCCCTTGGTAATCAGATCCTCTCTGCTCTTAGCGCTAACGATTTCTGGTAGTTTTCCTGCAGCAGCAATTAGCTCATCTTTTATAACAAACACTCCGTCTATATACTCCGAATGCTTTTTGTAGAACTCTAAAATAGTTTTTTCAAGTTCATCCTTATCAAAATCCCCAATGGCATTTCCAAGGGCTGTGGCAAGGGCATCGGCAATGCTTGCATCTTTTGCAACAACGGTTGCAGCATCCGCTTTGCCAAAGCTCACAGAATGGCCTATTTTACCGCTTGAAGTGCAGATTGCAAGGTAATCAACCGGTGGGACTTTGAAGGCCAGATTCGAAGGATAGATTCCGACAAGCAGGTCTCTGTCGGAGTGAATTACAATGTCCCCTCCGTTGTCCACAACGGCGAGCTCTGTCCCGGCCTCCATCATCTTCTCCACAGCATAGGCTGCGATAGTGCCTGCAACTGCCGCCATTGGCCCAACTCCGGCAACTTTAGCAGCCCTGCACATCCTGTTTATGATTTCCCCTCCCGAGCATTCGATTGGTTCGTAACTTGTGAAGAAGTCGGGGTTGTGGAAGATGTAATCCTCAATTTCGCTCCTCGCTTCAAGTATAGCCTTTACGGCGGTTCTGTAGTGCTCGTCACTGTCGGTGAGAATTGTTACTATGGTTTCCTTGTACTGGAATTTGAACCTCTTCATATTCCAATGAGCTTTCTGATCTCACTGATGGAGTGCTGCACGGTCCTTCTGCTCTCGACAGCTATGATTTTAGGCAAAAGCCCCAGGGCGGTTAGGCGTTTGTTGTTGAGCATTGCATCCACAAACCTCTGCTCGTTCTCTATCCATTCAAGCTCCTTCAGAATTCTCTCCTCGTACTTATCAAGGCAGGAATTCAGCAGGCAGTCTGCGAGAATTCTTGCAGAGGCGAGGGCAGGGGCGTTCCCCTCTCCCGCACCGCTGACGCAGCCTATTGCCTCACCAACACCAACAACATTACCGCTGATGAAGGGTCTGCAGCGGGAGGGTGGAAGCATTCTGACCTTGGCCAAGCAGTTGCAGGTGGCATCTGTGGGGTTAAATCCGTATTTAGCCCGAAGCTCTTTCAGTAGCCTTTCAATTTCCCCTTTTTCAACGTTCCCGGCTCCAATGTGCCACCAACCATTGCCAAGCGGGAAGGCCCAGGCGTAGCCAGTTCTTTCCATCTGGATGTAAAGGTTTGGCTCAACATCATGCTTTTCAGTGGTTTGAACGGTGGGAAGTACCCTGTCGTTCTTGATTTCTGGTAGAAACGCCCTCGAAGCTCCAGTTGCATCGACAATGATTTCAGGATTTTCAACTTTGCTCATCTCAACCCATAAGTCGGTGAGAAGAGCTTTTTTATCGAACATCACTATATCTCTGTTCTTCAGCCAGATTCCATTGGCAACGACGTATTCTGGCTTCAGAATCACGTAGTCGTCGAAGTTAATGCCAATGTCAGAGTAAAAGTTCTTGGCCTCTCTGTAAACTATCCCCCAGGCGCACCTGCAGTCTGGCTCCCTTCTTTTGTCGTGGATGGCAACCTTAACTCCCTCAGAGGATAAAAAGTGATAGAGGTACGTCCCTGCAATTCCCGCGCCGTAAATCTGAATCATAGCGACTGCAGGTTCTCAACCACAGCCTCGGCAAACTCCCTCGTTCCAACCTTCGTCCCGCCCATTTGGCGGTGGATGTCGTAAGTTACAATTCCGCCCTCAATGGTCAGTCCCACTGCCTTCTTTATCATCTCGCTCGCATCCTTCCAGCCTATGTACTCGAACATCAGCGCTCCTGTCAGAATTTCAGCAGTAGGATTGACCTTGTTCTGTCCCGCATACTTCGGCGCTGAACCGTGAACAGGCTCGAAGACCCCGATGCCGTCACCTATGTTGCTACCCGGGGCTATTCCAAGTCCCCCAACGAGGGCTGCAGCAGCATCGCTGAGGTAGTCGCCGTTGAGGTTCGGCAGAGCAATGACATCGTACTCATCGGTTCTCGTCAGAATCTGCTGGAACATGTTGTCTGCAATTCTGTCCTTCACCACAATCTTGCCCTCAGGCTGCTCCCCGCCGTAATTATCCCACAGCTCATCTTCAGTAATGCAGTACTCGCCGAACTCCTGCTTTGCCACCTCGTAACCCCAATCCCTGAAAGCTCCTTCCGTGTACTTCATGATGTTGCCCTTGTGGACGAGAGTTACGCTCTTCCTGTTGTTCTCTATGGCGTATCTGATGGCCATCCTGACGAGCCTCTTGGTGGCGAACTCGCTGATCGGCTTGATTCCTATTCCTGAGTCCTCCCTTATGGTTACACCCAGCTCGTCCTTGAGGAACCTTATTACCTTAAGCGCCTCCTCGCTTCCCCTTGGCCACTCAATGCCAGCGTAAACGTCTTCAGTGTTCTCCCTGAAAATAACGAAGTTCACTTTTTCAGGATGCTTTATGGGACTTGGGACGCCTTTTAAGTAGTAAACTGGCCTGACGTTAGCGTAAAGGTCGAGAACCTGCCTGATTGTGACGTTGAGGCTCCTGTAGCCTCCTCCGACGGGAGTTGTGAGAGGGCCTTTGAGGGCAACTCTGAACTCCTTAATGGCGTTCAGCGTGTCATCAGGCAGATAGTTGCCGTAGAGCTTGTAAGCATCCTCCCCAGCATAAACCTGAAACCAGACGACTTCCTTTCCTATTTTTTCCGCTGCAGCATCGAGAACCCTGATTGCAGCTGGAACCACGTCCTTGCCTATGCCATCCCCCTCGAAATACGGGATGATGGGGTTATCTGGAACGATGAGCTTGCCATTTTCATATCTTATCTTCTCTCCGTTCTCTGGAGGTTTGACTTTCTCGTACTGCATAGTGGAAGGTTGTGGTAGTTTATAAAATCCTTCCGCTCTTGGTTGAGTAAATATCTGAGCAAATTCCCACGAACAAACGGACACGTCCCTATTAAATAACAAAATAAGTCCAATTAGCAGAAAATGGCCAATTATAAATTCAAATCGGAATCAGCAACCTCAAGTAACCTATGAACGGAATCCTGAACTTCGCCACACCGATAATCCACTCTTCCTTCACGGGCTGTATTCTCTCCCCTATCGGAGAGAAGGCTCCGGGAACAGCCTGATCAGGAAGCTGATTTGTCCTCACATTGTCTCCCTGCGTGATATAACCATCACTCTCTGCAATCTGGTTTGTCAGAACAAGCTTTCCGTTAACAATTGCGGGTATGAAGTCTCCTTTGTGAACATATGCGATGGCCCTGTGAATAATCGGCTTTCCGTAGCCGTTGGGTCTGTAAACAATAACATCTCCGTAATTCCCGAAGCTCATGTATCCGCTCTCCTTTCCCTCCTCCCACGTCACAATTCCTCCAGTTCGGGAGGGGCTGAGGAGAAAGATAACATCTCCCGGATACATGTTTGGCTCCATGCTACCAGACTCAACCGCAACCATAAAGGGCCAGGTGCCGGTTATTGCAATACCCCCACCCACCACAACCGCAACGATAATTAACGTTGAGACCAAATCTTTCAGAAACTGGTAGGTCTTTGATTCAGTGTCCATGCTTTAAGGAGGAGATGGGATGGTAATTAAAAATATCGATGCCGCAACGGTGGCGAAGAAGTTTTTGGTCAGGGGGTACAACATAGACCCCAAAGCTGCAGAGTTGATATGCAAATCTGGAATTTTCACTGACGATCTCATTGACAAAATCTGCATGGCTGCCAAAGATGGTTTCATAATTGAAAAGAGAGTGGTTGAGGAGGTTCTGAGAAGAATATCCTCCGAAAATCAATCTGCCAACGTTGCAAAAGTTAAACATAAGAATAAGGAAGATGTAATAGTCCTCAAGGATGTAACTGGAAATTCCTCCTGCGAGGGGACTGTAGAGGATTTTATTTTTTATTTCAATTCCAGACTTGAAAAGCTCTCGAAGATTATCAGGAGCAGACTCCCCACCACACCCATAGCACATGCAGGGAGAGTTAAGGGAGAGGTAAATGTCGTTGGGATGGTAAATGAGGTCTGGGAGAGGGGAGAGAGATGCTATGTCAGACTTGAGGATGACACCGGGTTTATTACCTGTGTGGCAACAGGAAAGAATGCTCAGATAGCCTCAGAATTGCTCGGAGACGAGGTAATTGGTGTGAGTGGCGTGATGAAGGGCTCAACGCTCTATGCCAACAGAATAATCTTCCCCGACGTTCCCGTTACTGGAAATGGTGACAAAAAGAGAGATTTCTACATTGTCTTTATTTCAGATACTCACTTCGGAAGCCGGGAGTTTCTGGAGAGGGAGTGGAAAATGTTCGTCAGCTGGCTGAAGGGAGAGATTGGCGACAGTAAGAGTCAGGAAATTGCGGGCAAGGTAAAGTACCTTATCCTTGCAGGAGATGTCGTGGATGGAATAGGCGTTTATCCGGGTCAGGAGGATGATCTGGAAATTATGGACATTTATGGACAATACGAGGTCGCTGCAACTCATTTGGACGAGATTCCCAAGGAAATTAAAATAATTGTCTCACCAGGAAATCACGATGCCGTCAGGCAGGCAGAACCGCAGCCAGCGTTTCAGGGTGAGATAGCAGAGCTATTTCCCAAGAATGTGATGCACGTGGGAAATCCAGCTTATGTGGATATGGAGGGGGTTGAAGTTCTCATTTATCACGGCAGAAGCATTGACGACATAATCTCAAAAATACCGAGGCTCAGCTATGAGCAGCCACAAAAAGTGATGGAAGAACTGCTCAAAAGAAGACATCTGAGCCCTATCTATGGTGGAAGAAGCCCTGTTGCACCTGAGAGGGAAGATTATCTGGTTATAGAAGAAGTCCCGGATATCCTCCACAGTGGACACGTTCACACCTACGGAACAGGCTTTTACAGGGGTGTTTTTATGGTAAATTCCTCCACCTGGCAGGCTCAAACTGAGTTTCAGAAGAAGGTGAATCTCAACCCAATGCCCGGCAACGTTGCAGTCTACAGGCCGGGTGGTGAAGTTATAAGGCTCAGGTTTTACGGTGAGTGAAATGTACCTCGTTCTGAGCTGGCGCTACCTTGAAAACCTCTGCAAAAGGATTGCGCTTGACATAATTGACGATGGATTTCAACCAGAGAAAATTGTTGGACTGGCCAAGGGAGGTGTTTTCGCTGCAACCCTCCTTTCCGATTATCTTGGGGTTACAAAAATTGGCTGTATCGATGTCAAAGAAGGAGGAGAAGTTTGTGGTGATAGAGTACTGGTAGTGGATGACTTCATCAACACTGGAAGCACCATGAAAAAAGCTCTTGGCCTTCTCAACTGCGATGAGGTAAAAACGGCCTCTCTGCTAATGCTTGAAAATTCCGAGTTCATTCCAGATTATCTCGGAGATTACCTGACTGATTACTACTGGGTCATTTTCCCATGGAACGTTCACGACGACCTTTCCAGAGTTATACTCGAAATACTGAGTGATGAGGGTGAAGCAAGCCAGTCAAGGCTCAGGAGACTTATTATGGAGAAGGGTCTGAACCTGCACTCTCTCGAAGCAGTCTTTCCGGGGAAGTTTGAGGAAACTCTGGAAATGATGGAAAAAAGGGGTGTCCTTGTAAGTAGAAAGGAAGAGGGGGGAAGAACTTACTGGAAGCTGTCAGAGGGAGGGAAATAATGATTGGAATCGTTGGTGGAACCCACATTCTTGAAATTGAGGTTCTCAAGGAAGTGGAGGAGACGAGAATTGAAACCCCTTACGGGCTCGCTGAGGTGGATGTGGGGAGAATTGACGGTATTGATGTGGCAATAATTCAGCGTCACGGGAAAAATAAAGATAAGCCTCCACACGCAATCAACCATGCCGCAAATTTCTACGCCCTGAAGTCTCTCGGGGCAAAATACGTCATTGGAATGGGGTCGGTTGGCTGCCTGAAAGAAGATTACACGCTACCATCTCTGATCATTCCGGAAGACTACATTGACTTTTTCAGCGGTGTTACCATCTACAACAACTCCTTAGTCCACGTTACTCCGGGTTTTGACGAATACCTGAGAAACGTTCTCGTTAGAATTGCAAAAAAAGTTTCCAGCTTCCCTGTCATTGATGGAGGGGTCTACTTCCAGACAAGAGGACCGAGACTTGAAACCAAAGCCGAGATTGCGATGATCAAGAACTTCGCTGACTGCGTGGGGATGACAGCAGGAAGTGAGGCAACCATTGCAAAGGAGCTGGGGCTGAGCTATGCAGCAATCTGCACCATGGACAACTACGCCCACGGCATTAAAAATCATAGCGTGGACTACAGAGAAATTGTGGCCAAAGCAAAGGAGAATGCAAGAGAGTGCCTCAAAATAATAGAGGAAGCTGTAAAAGAAGTATGGAGAGAAAAAATCCAGAAGTCATAAATCTTATATAGAATCCCATATACACTAATAAAAATGTACGCCGCCCTGATTGAATCAGTTGTCAAAATTCTCCAGAAAGCTGGATTTGCAGTTGCGGACTTAGCTGAGACTAAGCCCAGATGCTTTGATGTTGTGGCAAGGAAGGACGACACAGTTTTGCTTCTGAAGGTTCTCTACAATGTTGATTCTCTCAAGCCTGAGGCTGCTGAGGAAATGAAAAAGCTCACAAAAATTCTCCACGCAAGCCCAATTGTAATCGGTGAGAGATTCAAGTTCGATTTCCTTGAGAGGGGAGTTGTTTACACGAGATATGGCCTGCCCGTCGTCAATCTCGCAACCTTTTACGATTTTGTAGTTGATGGTATTCACCCTTACGTTTACTCTGCCCCCGGCGGATACTACGTCAAGCTGGATAGTGAGAGGATTAAAAAGGCGAGAGAGAGGCTTGGGTTGAGCGTTGGAGATATGGCCAAGATGCTTGGAGTATCCAGAAGGACCGTGAAGAAGTATGAAGAGGGAACGGACACGTCTCTTTCAATTGCGGCTAAAATTGAGGAGATTATGGGGACTTTCGTCATAAAGCAAATTGACCTGCTCAATTTTGTTGATGCTGATATAAATGAGGAGGAAAAGGAGCTTGGTGGTGAGGAAGGGGAGATTATAGAGCAACTCAGGGTTATTGGTCTCTCCGTTTATCCCGTAAAGCAGGCGCCATTCGATGCAGTATCTCAGGCCAAAGAAGATCAAATCCTTACGGGAATAAAGCAGGTGAGAGAGATCGAGAAGAGGGCAAAACTGCTTGGAAAGATCTCCGAGGCTATTGACGCTGAAGCCGCCTACATCACTGACAAAGTTTGCAAAAAGAAGGTGGAGTCTGTGGTTTTTGTCCTGAAAGAAGAACTTTACTCGGTAAGCAATGCTAAAGACTTCATTTCCCTTTTAAGGGAAAAAAGCTATGAAAATTAGGGGGTGGTAAGATGCTGGAGTATCTTTACCCATTGAGAACGTATCTGATAGTCTCTGGTGTGGAGAAGCCAAATGTAATGACTGCTGATTGGGTGGTACCGCTCTCCTTCAACCCTCCGATGCTTGGCGTTGCAATAGGACACAGCAGATACACCCACGGTCTGATTAAGGAGTGCGGGGAGTTTGTTGTGGCAGTTCCAACCCTCGAGATTTTAAAGGATGTCTGGGTGGCTGGGACAACAAGCGGGGCCAGAGGAGATAAAATGGAGAAACTCGGTCTCACACTGGTTGAATCAAAAAAGGTAAAGGTGCCATCGATAAAGGAGTGTCAGGCCAATATCGAGTGCAGGGTTGTTAAGGACGTGGAAACTGGTGACCATACCTTCTTTGTGGGTGAGATACTAAACGTTACCCACGGAGACGCCTTCAGAGATGGAAAACCTGACATCAACTACAAGTTTGTGATGCACGCAAGCTTTGGTAAAAACTTCACCACCAACTCAAGCGAGAGATTTGAACCCTGAATTTTTTTCTATGATTTGCCATCAAAATAAAAAAGGATGATCACTCCTTCCTTGCAAGGAAGACCAGAGCGACGAAGGAGCCTGCTATCAGCGATATCAGGAAGTAAGTGGCAATTCTGTAAACATTGCTCTGCCTGTTCAGCTCCCTGAGCTTCTCTTCAAGCTTTTCAAGGTTACTCTTTTTCTCCTGAAGCTCGCTACTTGCTTTTTTGAGCTTAACTTCCAGCTCAGACACCTGCTGCTTCAGCAAATCGTTTTGCAAACCCAGCAATTTTGCATTGTTCTGTGCATCTTCGAGGGCCAAACTCATATTTTCTAACTCTTTTTCAGCTTTGCTCAGCCTCTCTTCAAGGTCTTTCACCTGATTCCGCAGAACTATATTTTCCTTTTCTATCTCTGCCGCATACTCTGTAATGTTTACTCCGGGCTCCAAAACCTCAAAACTTGCAATTACCTCTCCATTGGCGTAGATTTCCTTTAAACCAGCGCTGCAGTTCACCCCCACCTTTACCCTATACTCCCCTGGCGTTGCATTGAGGGCTGGCTGTAAGTTGTCAAGGAAATACATACAGTTATCACTCACAGTTAGCATTGCGTTGTCAGTTACGC
>DAINRD010000001.1:18430-19680 GCA_036742095.1 Archaeoglobus sp.
ATCCCCTCCATAACCATGTTTATCTCCTCCGCAATTCTGTCCATTTCCCTCTTTGAGATATCTCTTGCAATTCTGGCGTGCATTATAATATCGGGACTGGTCTGAATAATCAGAATTCTTCTGTCTTCGCTGCCAAGTAAGACTCTCTCGGTGTTCAGCAGTCCCCTCGCCACCTTCAACAATTCCGGTGCTATGGCGGCATCCTCTTCAGGAGTTGGGCTGTTGGAAACAACTGGTAAACCTTCCGGAGTAAGTAGTGTAACATCACTGAGCATGTATTTATTACTCAGATAATCGACGAATTCTGAAAGGTCCTCTGGCGGCTTCTCAAATTTTTCCTCGGTCTTCGGCTCTATGGATGATGTTACTGCAGATATTTTCACCCTTCTGATCTCTTCTTCCTTGGCCTTCTCCTCCTTCAGTGCATAGCTGAGATATGCCCATGTCACTCCAAACCCCAAAACACCCCCAGAAACAACAGCCAGAATCTCGTACATCTTCTCACCTTAAAAACCTGGTAATACCATCCAAATTCATCCTTTCCAATTCCTCTGCAAATTCGAAAACTTCCTCGATGGAGCTCAAATCAACTTTTTTAGCCCTTTTAGCAATTTTTCTCAGCAAAATTTTTGCAGCGCCAACGTTCTTTCTTTCCACCTCAACCAGTGCTTTGACATCATTGTTCTCAAAATACAATGCGTTGTCATTTAAAATTAACACGGCGTTTTTTATCTTGAAATCAATAAGTTTGGTGAAGATAGTTCTGTAAACTTCTTTCACACCTCCGTGCTCCTTCAGCTCTTCACCAACCTTAATGAGATAAGATTTTATCATAAATCTCCACCTCGGCTTTCTTTATCAATTCCATGACATTTTCACTTTTAGCAGGGAAGCAGATGAACTCCTCGCCATACCTCAAAATTACTACCTTCCCTTTTTCATGCTCAAAAACACCCAGTTTGAATTTTTCAGGAAGTATTGTAGTTAGCTTTGCTATTTCTTTAATGAATTCGACCTCTTCATCGCTTAAAAGATAACTCTCAGCAATCTCCCCGTCCTTTACCCTGCAGACTCCGTGGCCAAGTTGAGTGTAAATTTTTTTCAACATCAACAAAAAATGTGACTAAGCCTATATTAATTTTTCCTCATACTCATGCTCATGTGGTATTTTTTATGTTGTTTATTACAGCAGAAATCCTCGCTCCAATTCCTTCTGTGAGCATCAGGAAGGCCGGGACAACAGTAAGAGC
>DAINRD010000001.1:19774-20322 GCA_036742095.1 Archaeoglobus sp.
AGTCTATACCAAGGCCGAGAGTGATGGAGTTGAGGGCAATGCTTATCATCGTCTGCTTTGTGCCCGTGAGAAACATGATGGTGTTCATTGCACCTATAACAGAGGTGATGGCTATCAGGGGCACTACGGCTTTTCTTATGGAGCGATAAACAGCGAGGAGAAGCATGATGATTAGAGCGTAGGCAACAACAGTCATCGTGGTCTGGCCTGAGGTCATGAGCCTTCCCATTTCCCCGTAAATAACGGGGCCACCTGTGACGTAGTAACCTCCAATCCAGCCAAAGAACTCTACATCTCTCTCAATGCTTTTGTGTGTTGAAATAAACTCATCCTGGCTGTCTGCGTTGGAGGAGAAGTGAACCGCTATCTGCCCCCCTGAGATGTACCTGCTAACCTCCTCCTGTGGTAAGGCGGAGAGAATTTGCATTAGCTCAGCATCGCTTTCAGGCAGACCCTCAAAACCGTAGGCTTTTCTGACCTCAGAAATAAGCTTGGTTACTGAGCTGTAGTCATAAACGAGCTCCTCCTTTTCGACAATGTACTTTGAG
>DAINRD010000001.1:20332-25651 GCA_036742095.1 Archaeoglobus sp.
CTGCCCCCCGACGAGCCTCTCAATCTCCTTAAACCTCTGCATCGCCGTCAAATCCTGCGGAACGTACTTGTTGTAGTTCGTCTCAAGGCCAATTTGGGGAGCTGCGTAAAGACCAAAGAGAACGATGATGGATGCAACAACAAGTATTCCCACCGGCCTTGTTGCAGTGAGCGTCGAAATTGCGGATAGACTTCTCTCCAGAGTTCCTACGGATTTCTCCTCGTCTTTCCTCTGCTCTTTCCCTTCATTCCAGTGGTCTATTAGCTTCAGGACAGCAGGAAGGAAGGTTAGGGTTAGCAGGTAGGCAACGATGAGCCCGAGAGAGGATATGATTCCGAACTGTGCCATAGCGGGCATGCCGGGAGCGAGCATTGACATGAACCCTATGACTGTCGTAATCAGAGCCATGACGATTGCCAGCCCTGTTCTCGTGATGGATATCACAACTGCATCATCAACATTGCGCCCCTCTCTCCTCTCCTCCTCGTAGCGATTTTGAAGCTGAGCCCCATACTCAATTGAAAGGCCAATGAGCATGGGCAACGCTCCGTTGGTGTGCTCTGAGAGAGGAATGCCGAGGATGGGCATGAGGCCGTAAACAACAGTCACGGACATGACTGAAATTACAAGGGGGAGAAAGGCCGTGTACTTCTTCCTTACAGCACCGCTGAAGGTCAGGAAGAGAAGCAGAATCATCAGTACTATTGAGACTGTCATTGTAATGCCGAAACTTTTGCCAATCTCCCTCTCTATCTGGTAGCTTAAGGCCGGTCCGCCCGTGAGCTGGAGAACGAGGCCTTGTGGGGGGTTTGCGAAGTTTATGACTTTTTCCACTTCAATTGCTATCTCCTCCTGCTTTGCGTCGTCTGAAGTTCCGAGCTGTATAATCATCATGGCCAGGGTTGGCTTCGGTACGAGGTCGGGGGCGTAGAGGCTTGTAGCAAGGGAGATTTTGGACTCGTCCGATGGAAGCTCTCCATAAATAGAAGAAACAATTGAAGCTGGAGATACAACGCTGCTGACTCCCTCTATTTCCTCTATTCTTTTTTGAAGGTCGAGGAGGTACTGGTAAACCTCAAGATTTACCACATCGTCCCCCTTAACAAGAACAAAGAGCTGGTCGGCACCAACTCCAAAATCCTTCTGGTATAGCTTGTACTGCCTGTAAATGACGTTATCTTTGCTGAACATCGATTCAGTGCCTGAAGTAAGGCCAACATTCTGAGCCGAGAAAGCAGAAAGGATTAAAATTACGGAAATTATGGAAATTACGAATCCCGGTCTTCTGGCTATGAACCTTGCAACTCTGTCCAGCAGTTCTGCGAACATCCCTTACCCCCCCTGGTTACCTTCTCTTAAGATAAACTGCAATCGCCGCGATAACTATTATCGCAATTACTGCGTAGAGCATGTATGGTGGTCTGGCGGGAGTTACATTTATTATGGCCTTTGCGGGCTCGCTGTAGGCCCACTCCCCTTCAGCATCCTTGTACTTAACTTCCAGATTGAGAGCGTAGAGCTTGGGAGTTGCATCACTGTCAACAGAAATCTTGAAGCTCGCATTTGCAGACTCTCCTGGCTTCAAATCGCCGATGAAGGCTGAGTCATCGGTGGATGAGAAGGGGTCGACGATTGTTATTCTGGCAGTAGCGTCTCTGACTTCAAACTCGCCAGCGTTCTTTATCACGAAGGTAACCACCTTCTCCTCTCCAGCAGCGATGCTCGGCTGTCCTGTAACTTCAAACTCCATCTTTGGATTAACCTTTACTCCAATCCTGACTGGATCAAGCTCAACGTACTCATCCATTGATTTGTAGACCAAAGTTATGTCCGCCGGATAGGTTACGGGCTTTGCCTCACTAGATGCCTTTAGCTTGAAAACTGCCTTGAACTCCTCCCCTGCCTTTACGTCGCCAACAAAGTATTCGGAGCTGAGAACCGACAGGGGTGAGGAGGCTGAGATTCTCACGGTGGCTTCCTTAAGGTCAGTATCGCTGACGAGCGTAACATCCACTTCACCCTTGGCGTTCACGTAAACCCTGCTTTCAGCGCTCTTCACAGTGATTTCAGGGGAATCCCTCACCTCAACACCGAAGGTTGTTGAGTCGCTCTCTTTTAGCTTACCAAACTCATCGAGATATACGGCCTTAATCTGGAGCGGGTAGGTCCCTCCATCCTTCACGTTGATTTTCAGGTAGAAGGTGGCGTTTGCAGCATCACCCGGCTTGAGGTCTCCGACGTAGTACGCAGCCTTCGCTGATGAGACCGTTGTGGCCATTCCCGTGGTTGCTGAGGGCATTGCCGGATACATGCCTGTGGGCATTCCTGTGGGGATGGAAGTCATTCCCGTGGGCATGCCTGCTGGCATTCCTGAAGGCATTGCTGAGGCTGAGGAGATGCTCAATCCCTGAGCCTCAAAGCCCGAGGGTGTGTCGAGAACCAGATAGGCGTTTTTGGCCGTTTTTTCGCCCAAGTTTTTGACCGTGACAGTTATCTTTCCCTTTGTCCCTCCGACGAGGTTCTCGCCTTCAACCTTTAAAACTTCAAGGCTGACCGGCTTCTCCTCGATGTAGATTTTTATCGGGATTGTCTGGGACTCCTGGACGTATTCGAGCTTGTACTTCTGATTGAACATCTTGTAAGTGTAGTATCTCGTTCCGTTGCCTGTGGGGGTTCCGTTTTTAACCTCCACAACATCTTGGGTCGGCACGGTTATGGTTGGAAGTGGAGTTATTGATTCGAGTTCGTTAATCCTGTAGTAAGTAACCTCAAGGCTAAGTTCGTATTCTCCTGCCTTGGCACTGTCGGAAATGCTTACAAGAAAGTTCAGGTTGACCGGGTACATTGGTTGCAGAGCCGGAATGCGCTGCTCCGGAGTTTTCACTTTAACATATTCATTCCCCTCAAGGGAAATTTGAACGTCATAGGCTGTGAACAGCATATCCTCTCTGCCATTGAAAAATCCTGCCTCTTCCGGGTAATCATACTTAATCTCCTCGTTCCAGGCGTCATTGAAAACCACGAGAACCAGATTCCTTTCGTCCCCCCTCTCAAAAAAGCTTGAGCCGTAAATGTATGCAACGATTTCTGGTTTTTTCTCATAGTCCAGAGCCTGTGCTGTAGCTGTAATAAGCAGCAATGCCGCAGTAACCATCACGAACCATCTCATTGTCTCACCTGTCGTAGTCTCGGATACGAAAGATTATATATATCTTTCGCCGAAGATTGATTGATGCTCGTTGAAGTGCTCAAGAGCTTTGGTCTGAGCGATTACGAGGCTAAAGCGCTGGTGGCGCTGGTTTCGAGGGGAACGCTCACAGCAAAGGAGGTATCGGAGATCAGCGGAATACCCAGAACTTCCGTTTACGACGTTATGAACTCTCTGCTCTCAAAGGGCCTCGTCGAGTCTTTCGGGAAGCCAAGAAGATTTAAGGCTCTCAACGTCAGTGACATCATATCCGTTCTTTCCCGCAGAGTAAGCGAAAACATCGAGATTTTGAGGAGAGAGCTGTCGAAGCTTGAGACTGAGGAAATTGACGTCATCAGGGTTTACAGGGGAGAGATGGTTCTCGAAAAGCTCAGAGAGCTTGTGGAGGGTGCAAAGATGGAGATTGTCGGAGTTCTGTCCTACATCCCCGAAAGCGTCGCTGATATACTCAGGAGAGCGACCTGCAAGCTGATTCTAATATCTTCCAACGCCAGAGCGGTGGAGAATGCTGAAAGCTACGAATTCGAGAAGAAGGAGGAGGTGGCGAGGAGCTTCAAAAACTTCTGTCACGGCTTGTTCATCTTCGACGACGAAAGGACATTCAGCATCTTCATCAACGGAACGCGGATCGCAATCATGAGTGAGAGCCCAGCGGTGATTGAGTTCTCCAAAATGGTTATGATACCAGTAATAGAATTCATGAGGAGAAAGTATGGTTGACCTCCACATCCACTCAAACTACTCCGATGGGCAGGGAAGCGTTGAGGAGATTGCGAGAAGGGCGAAGGAGAGGGGGCTTAAGGCTATTGCAATAGTTGACCACTCCATCGAGCTGCCCTTCGGCTTGACGGAAAAGAAGGCGAGGATGCGTGAAATAGAGATTGAGAACGCAGCATCGCTTTACGGCATAAAGATTTACAGCGGAATCGAGTGCAGCATAAACGCAGCAGGAGAAATCGTCCTTCCTGACTTTGATTTTGATTTCGTCATCGCCTCGGTTCACGAGTACGTTTACGGGCAGAGATACTATGAGAGGGTAATCAGGTGCCTTGAAAGTCACGAAGTGGACGTTCTCGGCCACTCCTTCTCCCCTCTCTTCGGTTTTGACGGCAGGCTTGCAGAGATGGACGAAAAGCTTCTGGATGTTATTGAGGAAAGGGATGTGGCGATAGAGCTGAACTCCTCCCACAAATCACCGCAGGATGAGTTTCTGCTGCTCTGCAGAGACAGGAAAATAACCTACAGCATTGGAAGTGATGCGCACAGCCTTTCAGGTGTTGGTGAAGTGGGATGGAGTGTTGAGAAGGCTAAAAGATATATGGCGGGAGCGAAACTCTTCACCCCATGAAGTGCATAACTCTAACCGTTGATGCGATAATTCCCTATCAGGGCAAAATTGTGCTGATAAAAAGGCTTAACGAGCCCTTCAAAGGTCACTACGCCCTACCGGGCGGGATAGTGGAGTACGGTGAAAGGGTGGAAGATGCTGTGCTGAGAGAGGTTGAGGAGGAGACGGGGCTGAAGGGAGAGATTCACTCCCTGGTTGGAGTTTATTCTGATCCAAACAGGGACCCGAGGGGGCACTTCGTCTCGGTCTGCTTTATCGTTTTACCTAAAGAGGGAGAGCTTAAGGCAGGGAGCGATGCAAAGGAGGTGGGGCTTTTCAGCCTTGACGAGCTTCCAAAGCTCGCCTTTGACCATGAGAAGATGATAAGGGATGCGGAGGTGATTCTGCGTGGAATTCTGTCCGAAATGTAAGAGCATAATGATTTATCAGGGCGACAGGGTAGTATGCAGGAAATGCGGTTATGAGAAGGAGGCAGACGACAGCAAGGAGCTTGTGATAAAGGTGGAGAGAAACAAAGAGGATGTTCCCGTTATAGAGGGTGAGAACCTCAAGACTCTACCAACAACAAAGGCCATCTGCCCAGCGTGCGGTCACAACGAAGCTTTCTGGTGGTTAAGGCAGCTCAGGGCTGCAGATGAGAGCGAAGTCAGGTTCTTCCGCTGCACAAAATGCGGGAAGACGTGGAGGGAGTATGATTAAAAATTTTAAAAAAATTGGTGCTGTTACATCTTCCTTGGAAATTAAAAAGAGCAGGGATTCAACC
>DAINRD010000002.1:0-3385 GCA_036742095.1 Archaeoglobus sp.
GGGATACTTTGCAAGCAGAGACGCCATCTTCCCTCCATAGGGCCAGTTCTCCGAAACTGGAAATGCGCATCCGAGCAAAATTCTTCCAACTTCCTTCTTCTCGATCCCCGCCCTCTCAGGAAGCTTTTCCAGAACCATCGCCATCAGCTCGTCTCCTCTAATCTGATGGAATACATCCCCCTCCGGTTTCTTCGGCCTGCTCCTCGAAAAGGGTGTTCTTGCATATTCAACAATATACACCTCTTCCACTGAATCACCTCCTCAGTTCTCGGATACAGTTTTCAACTATTTTTTATTCTTATTAAGTCTTTCGTTTTTTACGAATATGCAGACTATTTGTTGGCCACGACTTTACGCTAAATCAAAAAATTTTTGCGAATAATTTGAAATAAGAAATGAAATTTTAAGGAGAAAAAATTCTTATTTTAAAACGTCCAGTAAAACCATGCTTCTCGATGAGAAAAATTTCAAAAATGAAGGAGTGAAAATAGCTGCCTTTTTGATGGCTGAATCTGCAAGAACTGCCCCAAAATCCAAGGGAGAGGATGTTTTAGAAATAATTTACGTAGACGGAGAAGAGATGGAGAAAATCGCCGCGAAGATGGAGGAGATGGCGAAGGATGGGGATAAGGACTTCATAAGGGATGCTGAGAGCGTGAGAAAGTCGCAGGCAGTGCTGCTGGTGGGAGCTAAGGGGGACAGGACAGTGGGGGTTAACTGTCAGGCGTGCGGGTTTGAAAGCTGCTCTGACTTCAAAAAGGCAGAAAGGAAAGGGGAGAAGTTCATTGGGCCGAATTGTGCATTCAGGATGATTGACCTTGGCATCGCTCTCGGTTCAGCGGTAAAGGTTTCGGCAATGCTCGGAATTGACACGAGGATCATGTACAGGATTGGAATCGCCGCAAAGAAGCTCGGTATGATTGATGCAGACGTCGTGATGGGAATTCCGTTATCGGCAATTGGCAAAAGCCCTTACTTCGACAGGACGCCCAAGAAATAATTCCTCTTTTTATTTTTGGTTTCCAGATATCGGAATCCTTCTCTCAAAACCACAATTCAGGCAGGTTACCACAACCCTTCCCTTTTTCAACCTGACTCTGAACCTCCCGGCTTTGTAGGGGTAAAGGCAATTCTTGCAGTATGTTGCCTTGAGCTCTCGTGGAATTCTCACTCTGTACCTCAAAGCGATTTTCCTCGCCAGCTCCACATAACGCCTCGCCAGCTCGTAGTCGATATTCTTCCACTCCTCAGCCCTTTTTATCAGGTAAAAAACCCTTTCCCTGGCGATTCTCATCTCATTCTTTTTGTCTCTCCTGAGCACGCAGGAAGTAAACAAAAAGATAAATAGCCTTTTGTATCTCAGCCATTATGAAATTCGACCCCCAAGAGTACAGGGAGCTTGCAGAGAAGGACTTTGAAGCTGCTTGGAAGGCTGGAAGGGAAATTCTGGCTGAGAGAAGTCCGAACGAGCTTTATCCAAGAGTGGGTTTCAGCTTTGGTAAGGAGCACCCTCTTTTCGCCACAATTCAGAGATTGAGGGAGGCTTACCTCTCCATAGGATTTTCTGAGGTTGTGAATCCGCTGATTGTTGAGGATGTCCACGTTAAAAAGCAGTTCGGAAGGGAGGCTCTGGCTGTTCTCGACAGGTGCTTCTACCTTGCGACGTTGCCGAAACCAAACGTGGGGATTTCTGCGGAGAAAATCAGGCAGATTGAGGCCATAACAAAGAGGGAGGTTGATTCAAAACCTCTACAGGAGATTTTTCATCGATACAAGAAGGGGGAAATTGACGGAGACGATTTGAGTTACCTCATTGCGGAAATTCTGGAGGTTGATGACATCACCGCTGTGAGAATACTGGATGAGGTTTTTCCAGAGTTCAAAGAGCTAAAACCCATTTCCAGCACGCTCACTCTCAGAAGCCACATGACCACGGGATGGTTCATAACTCTAAGCCACATCGCCGACAAACTCCCGCTCCCCATCAGGCTCTTCAGCATCGACCGCTGCTTCAGGAGGGAGCAGGGAGAGGATGCGACGAGGCTTTACACCTACTTCTCAGCCAGCTGTGTTCTCGTTGATGAGGAGCTGAGCGTGGATGATGGTAAGGCTGTGGCAGAGGCTTTGTTAAGGCAGTTCGGCTTCGAGAACTTCAGGTTCAGGAAGGACGAGAAGAGGAGCAAGTA
Source organism: Archaeoglobus sp. (assembly GCA_036742095.1). Lineage (GTDB taxonomy): Archaea > Halobacteriota > Archaeoglobi > Archaeoglobales > Archaeoglobaceae > Archaeoglobus. The sequence continues at coordinate 2,187 of DAINRD010000002.1, forward strand.
CTACATCCCCGACACTCAGACGGAGGTTTTCGCCTTCCATCCGAAGCTCGTTGGCTCAAGCACCAAGTACAGCGACGGCTGGATTGAAATCGCCACCTTCGGCATCTACTCTCCCACAGCCCTTGCTGAGTACGACATTCCCTATCCAGTGATGAATCTCGGCTTAGGAGTGGAAAGGCTGGCAATGATTCTCTATGGTTACGACGACGTGAGGAAGCTGGTTTATCCGCAGATACACGGTGAAATCAGACTCAGCGACCTCGACATTGCGAGGGAGATAAAGGTTAAGGAGGTGCCCCAAACCCCCGTAGGGCTGAAAATTGCCCAGAGCATAGTGGAGACTGCAGACAGTCACGCTTCAGAGCCCAGTCCCTGCAGCTTCATTGCCTTTGAGGGAGAAATTACGGGCAGAAATGTGAGGGTTTACGTGGTTGAGGAAGAAGAAAACACGAAGCTCTGCGGTCCAGCTTACGCCAACGAAGTTGTTGTTTATAAAGGCAACATTTACGGCATTCCGAGGACGAGAAAGTGGAAGAGCTTCTTCGAGGAGGGTGTGCCTACTGGAATCAGATACATCGACGGCTTTGCGTATTTGGCAGCGAGAAAGATTGAGGAGGCTGTGATGAGAGGGCTGGAAGAGGTAAAGGTGAGAGCGAGGGTTGTGGAGAACCTCTCAGACATAAACCTCCACATCCACGAGAACGTCAGGAGGTACATTCTGTGGAAGAAGGGGAAGATTGACGTAAGGGGACCCCTGTTTGTTACTGTGAGGGCTGAGTTTGAATGATTACTCTTAGAATTGGTTTTTAAAAAATTTATAATTTATTAAAGAAAAAAATTAACGCCTCCTCAGCAGGTAGGCAACTGCCAGCAAACCGGTGATTGCAATGACAGCCTCAAATCCGGGTGTTGGTTTGGCAGGTGGTGTGGTTGTTTCCACAGGTGGTGTGGTTGTTGTCACGATGGTTGTTGTGGATGTGGTGGTAACGGTGGTTGTCTCCGCCTCAGCCTTCTCCACGTAGCCTCCCACAACCCACACGGAAAATCCGTCACTTCTCAGCGTGTAAACTCTGTAGGTAGAATACTTTTCTGAAAGCTCAGCTTGGATTTCAGTTGAGGGACACTTGAACGCCCTAACACCCTCAACTCCTGCCTCTTCAAACCACGATTCGGGGATTTGGCATAGGCAACCAGATACG
>DAINRD010000002.1:3395-9158 GCA_036742095.1 Archaeoglobus sp.
TTAATAAAAAATTTTAGGAATATGCGGAGAATCCCTTTCCGAGCAATTCCCTCCCAACAATCAGTTTCTGTATCTCCGTCGTACCATCGGGAATTGTCATAACCCTCGCATCCCTGAAGTAGCGCTCCAGAGGATACTCGTCACTCAGCCCAAGCCCACCGTGAATCTGAATGGCGTTGTAGGTGACCTTCACACAACCTTCGCAGGCGTAGCCTTTCGCGAGAGAAGACATGTACCTCGCTTTCGGGTCTCCTTTTTCAATCATGTAAAGGGCCTTGTAGCCCAGCAGCCTCGAAGATTCGGTTATCGCCGCCATCTTGTACAGCATATCCTGAATGAGCTGGAACTTGCCTATGGGCTTTCCAAAAGCCTTTCTCTGCCTTGCATAGGCAATTGAGGCATCAAGAGCAGCCTGAGAAATGCCTGTGGCCATTAGAGCCATTCCAGCCCTCATTAAGCAGAAAATGGCGCTGAGAGGAGACATGTGGGCGTAGAGCTTTGAAACAGACCTTGCGATGGGAAACGCCTCTGCCATTGTCCCCCTGCCAATTGCTTTCTGAATCATAATGCTCAGTGCGTTATCCTTGGGAACCCTGCAGTTCCGCAGATAAATTTCTCCTGTCGGTGCGGCTCTCCATCCAAGCTTGTGAAGCTCACTGGTCTCGAAGGGGGAGTTGACCTGGTCAACTAAGAACATGTCCTGCATTCCCGTTTCCTTGTTTACCGCAACAACCAGAGCAACGTCGGCAACTGTTGCATTGCTGATCCAGGTTTTAGTGCCGTTGAGAACCCACTCGTCTCCATCAAGCTCCGCAGTGGTCTTCAGTTTGGTTGTGTCACTTCCTGCTTCTGGTTCTGTCGCCGCCAGACAGCCAATGAGCTGGTTTTTCTCCAGCCTTGGCATCATTGCATCCTTCGTCTGGTCAGAGGCGAGATTTACGAAAACAACTGGAAAAGACATCCCCAAAACGACGTTAAGACTGGCCCAGACTCTGCTTATCTCCTCGCTCGCAATTCCATAGTAGTAGGGGTCTTCAAAGTAAACTGAAAGACTTTCTGAATCGTAGCCGATGCCGAGCTTCCTGAACTTGGCGTAAAACTCAAGAACCTCCTCTTTAGTGAGTGGTCCCTTCCTGTCCCTTTCATCCACAATAGGCTCAACTTCCTTCGCCAGAAATTCTCTGAGGCTATCCCTAAAGAGTCTGTGTTCCTGACTCAGCTCCATCTCCATTTACACCACCATTATGTATAATACAAACGATTTTATTAAATTTTCGTCATTTTTTTGTGAAAGATTATTATAGTGATGACGTTTCAAACAAGTAGCAGTATTAGTATGAAAAATATGTCAAGAATTAACGTTACTATGGAATTAAGTAGTACTATTTTTACACCAAATTTTCCAAATAGGGAGAGGTGCATTGGAAGAGAGTGCTTGACGGACCTCGTGGAAAAGCTTATGACGTTTCCGAGGATGAGCCCGATAACTGCCCACTTCCATTCCAGTCCTGAATCGATGAATCTCGCAGCGGTGACAACGGCAGACCTGATGTTGAAGAACTCGATTATGGCAATGGTCAAAGCCTCGGCCCTGAAAGGCAGGAATCTCAGAGTTTCGCTCATCAGGTCGAAGACGCCGAGGAGTGAGAGGAGAGAGACTATGAAGTAGGTTGTTGCCATTACCACCGTAATTCTGACGGTGTTCTGTGAGATTGAGGGGGATTTGAGCTCCTGAGTGCTCGGAGCGCTGTGGTTCCATCTCCTGGTCAGAAACAGGCCGAGGAAAGATTTTATAGCTGCGACCGCAAATCTTATGCCGGTGTAAACAATACCTGCAAATCCCAGAACCGGAATGACGAAGGGGATAAAGTAGGCGTAAAGGTGGCTGAAAACGCTTGGAAAGGAGTTGAGGAAGGAGATGGCTATAACTTCCCTGTTGTCAATTTTCTTCTCTCTCCACGCCTGTGATAGCATGGAATAGCTGGCTGTGGGGCTGATAAAGCAGGTTGCAAAGCTTATAACTGCAAACTCGCTAACACCGAATTTTCTCAGAGCTGGCTGGAGAATCAGAGCAAGCTTTTCGAGATAGCCTTTCTTTATTGAATAACTGACGGCATAAATGGCGACTATGACGATCGGGAGGGTTTTAAGAAGAAATATGGCGGTTGAGTACGCTGCCTGGACAATTAACGCCTCATTCATAGATAATCAAAGAGTGTGGGCTGATTTTTCTTGCAAAGTTCACCAATTTTCCTGAAGTCGTTCTCATACTCTTCTCTGAGCTGTGGGCGGTAGAGGACAGCAGCTGGATGATAGATGGCTATAACCTTCACCTTTTTTCCCCACCTCTCCACTTCATAAACTCTGCCCTTTACTCTGGAGATGGTGGTGAATTCGAGGCCAAGAAGGTTGAAAAGGAACTGTGCGGCAAATCTCCCAAGGCAGACAATTACGCCGGGCCTTATGACATCAAGCTGTCTCACGAGGTAGTTGCCACAGCTTTCCACCTCCTCCGGAGTGGGGTCGCGGTTGTTGGGGGGGCGGCACTTCAAAACGTTGGCGATGTAAACATCACTCCTCCTGAGACCTATTGAAGCCAGCATTTCCGTGAGAAGTTTTCCTGCAGCCCCCACGAAAGGTTCCCCTTTCAGGTCCTCATCTCTCCCAGGAGCTTCTCCGACAAAGACAACTTCCGCCCTTTCGTTTCCCACTCCAGGAACGTAATTGGTTTTGGTTTTGTGGAGGTCGCACTTCCTGCAGCTCATGATTTCCCTGACTATCTCATCCAGAGATTCCATCGCCCAATTGTTGGTGGCAAATTAAAATAGTTTGCTGATAACAGGTTTTGTGGAGGCGGCCCTTTACAGGAGGGTTGGGGAGAAGCTGGTATGCCAGCTCTGCTGGAGGTTCTGCAAGCTGAAAGAGGGGGAGGAAGGCTACTGCAGGGTAAGGAGGAATTTAGGGGGAAAGCTGGTGACCACAACTTACGGGAAGCTGAGCCACCTCGAAAGCAGGCCTGTGGAAATCAAACCCTTCTTTCACTTCCTCCCCGGCTCCAGAAGCATGACCTTCTCCACGTATTCCTGTAACCTGGACTGTCCCTGGTGTCAGAACTGGGGTATTTCCAAAATAACTCCTCCAGAGTCCCTGAGGGAAACGACTCCTGAGGAGGTTGTCGAACTGGCTTTGCTGATGAGGGACAAAAGCACATGTGCGAGCCTGAATGAGCCAACTTTGCTTTATGAATATCTCCTGGACGTTTTCAGGCTTGCAAAAGAGAGGGGTTTGAAGAACACAATGGTCAGCAACGGCTACATGTCAATCATGGCACTGAGAAATTTGAGGGAAGCTGGACTGGACGCGATGAACGTGGATGTTAAGGGAGACGGGAGGATTTACAGGGAATACTGCAATGGTCGTGTGGATTACGTCTGGAGGGTGGTTGAGAAGGCTGTTAAGCTTGGAATTCACGTTGAGGTTGTGTGTCTGCTTGTTTCCGGCGTTACTGATGAGAATGTCGTGAGAGAAATCGTTGAGGAACATCTGAGAAGAGCAGGGAGTTTCGTCCCAGTGCACTTCACACGCTATTTCCCAGCCTACAGGTTCAGCGCTCCTCCAACAAAGATTGATTTTCTGGATTGGGCAGTGAAGCACGCAAGAAAGGAAGGGGTAGAGTTTGCCTACATTGGCAACGTTCCAGGGCACCGCTTTGAAAACACCTACTGCCCCGACTGCGGTGAGCTTTTGGTAAGGAGATACTCCTACTCCGTTGTTGAAAACAGAGTTCTGAATGGCTGCTGCCCCAGATGTGGGAGGGAGATTTACGGAGTATGGTAGTTGATTAGTTAATAAGAGACTTTGATTGGTTTTTAAGGAGTATCTCGGGGGAAATTTTAATACGTTGAGAAAACGATAAAACCTTAGATGGATAACTGGGCCAAGATAATAATTGGAGACAGCAGAAAAATGGCTGAGGTAGAGGATAAGAGTGTCGATCTTGTTGTAACTTCTCCACCCTATTGGCACATTAAAGACTACGGAGTGCAAGGACAAATAGGGTACGGCCAGAGCTTGCATGAATATCTGAAGGACTTGTACAGAGTCTGGAAAGAGTGTTACAGGGTTTTAAAACCAGGCAGAAGGTTATGCATCAACATAGGGGACCAGTTTGCAAGAGCAATAGTTTATGGTAGATATAAGATAATCCCACTTCATGCAGAGTTCATTGCACAATGTGAGAATATAGGTTTTGACTACATGGGCTCTATAATATGGCAGAAAAAAACGACAATGAATACAACTGGAGGGGCAAATGTTATGGGCTCATACCCATATCCACCTAATGGGATGGTAGAAATAGATTATGAGTACATATTGATTTTCAAAAAACCCGGTAGGAGTCCTAAAGTATCAAAAGACGTGAAAGAGAAATCTAAGCTGACAAAAGAAGAATGGAAAGAGTACTTTTCTGGGCACTGGTACTTTGGGGGAGCTAGACAAATTGGGCATGAGGCCATGTTTCCAGAAGAACTTCCCAAAAGGCTTATTAAAATGTATACTTTTGTAGGCGATGTAGTACTCGACCCGTTCTTAGGCAGTGGAACCACAGTCAAGGTTGCGTTGGATTTAGAACGAAACGCTATCGGTTACGAAATTAATGAGAGTTTCTTAGACATTATTAAAAGTAAATTGGGATTCAACGACACTCTGCGAAGGTTTAGTGATGGCATTGAAATACTAAAAAGAAAATACGAAATAAGCTTAGATGATGTGGAAAGCTTAGATGATGTGGACTACATCCCAAGGATAAAAGACGCAAAACCAAAAATAGATCCTAAGAAATTAACTTTCAGAGATGAAAGGTTATACAAAGTAGAGAAAATAATAGACGAACAGACCGTTCAGCTAAATACGGGGTTGAAGGTCAAACTTTTAGGAGTGAAAGTAATCAGGAAAGAGGAAGCCATAGAATATATGAAAAAATATCTTCTTAAGAAAGATGTTTTTATTAAATTTGACAATGGCTCAATTTTGGATAAGAATACAGTTGAGGCATACATTTATTTAAAAAATAAGATATTCGTAAACGCTTATTTGATTAAGTCAGGAATAGCAAAGGCGGATAGATCAAAAAATTACATCTATAAGAACAAATTTTTAGAAATAGAGAAAGAGGTGAGTTGATGGCCAAAGAATGGATTCTTAACATGGCTACTAACCGTTGGGGTTTGAACAAGAAAAACAGCGTTGGTCCCGTATCTCAATGGATCAGGGAATGTTCCCCGAAAAATGTAGAAGAGTGGGAAGAATTTTACTACCAGAAGTTAGGGGAATTTCTAAGATCAAAAGGAGTTTCTCTATCTCCAAAAGAATATATTGACTATCTGGGAAGAAAACTTTATGTGAAAATAACGGAAGTAATCCAAGCTGAAATCGAGGAAGTCAGTGAAGATGATTGTATCAACTACATTAGAAATCTTGTGATAAATAGAACTTTTGAGGGCTATTTAACAGAAATCAGAACGATTTACGGGAAATTACAAGAAGAACTAAATATAGAAATTAAACCTGCTCCAGACGAGTGGGATAGGCTTTACAATGTAGATTTTTACATAGAGGTTGGTCAGAAGTGCATAGGACTACAGATAAAGCCCATTACGTATGAACAAACACCTGAAGTTCACAAATGGAAAGAATGGCTTGAAAAAACACACAAAAAATTTGAGAAGAAGTTTGGAGGTAAGGTATTTATTGTTTTTTCTA
>DAINRD010000002.1:9168-19589 GCA_036742095.1 Archaeoglobus sp.
GCTTGAAGCTGAGAGTCTAAATTGAATAGTCGTCAGTCACGACAAAATTTATTCCGAGAGGTGAAAAATCAAATATGAACCCCTTCAAGGTGATGGCTGGAATTGCCATCGTGATGCTTGGCCTAACAATGCTTGCTCTGAGCAGCGCTGAGAACGTGCAATACGGGGGAGTGGTTGTAATCGGCCCAATTCCCATCATCTTCGGTTCATCTCCAGATATTGCGGTTTTCATGGTTTTTATTGCCCTAATCCTTATTCTCTTACCACTGTTGATGAGGTGGTGAGATGCTGAGCCTTCTGGCCATCCTAATAATCCTTCTGGGCCTCTACCTGATTGTTTCCGGACTGAGGGAACCAACGTGGCGCGAGCAGGAAACAGAGAGGGGATGGAAGAATTACCAAATGGAGGAAGAGTTTGAGGAGTTAGAAGAGCTAAGTAGAATGAAACCGAAAAGGGAGGTCAAGGGAGGGGGAGTGATACTCATCGGACCAATTCCGATAGTTTTTGGCGAAAGCAAGTATGCTTTCTGGTCCCTTGTCCTTGCAATAATCCTGATGCTCCTGTCAATCGCCATTATCTTGATGCTTTAACCGATATGCACGGCAATGCATATCGTAAATTATTTATTTTTGCAAATTGAATAGAATTGGTGATTGGATGGCTGGAGGATATATGGGCAAAATTTTGAAAGTGAATTTGAGTGAGGGGAGTATAAAAGAGCTCCCAACAAACGAAGAAATTGCCAAAAAGTACCTTGGCGGTAAGGGATATGCAGTAAGACTGCTTTATGACTATCTTGTTGAGTATGAGAAGCTTGGAATAGCACCTGAAGATATTGACCCCCTTGGAGAGGAGAATGTTCTGATTTTCGCCACCGGCCCAGCCACGGGTGTTATGGGCTTCCCCGAGCCTGGCAGATACCACGTAATGGCCCTCAGAAGCCCGCTCACTGGTGGTGTAGGTTCTGCAAACAGCGGTGGGAGGTTCGGCCCTTACCTTAAGTTTGCGGGCTACGACATGATTGTTGTGGAGGGCAAGAGCGACGAGCCCGTTTACCTCGAAATTGTGGATGGAGTGGCTGAAATCAAAAGTGCGAAGGAGATCTGGGGTAAGAACACCTTCGACACAACCAGAATTCTTTCTGATAGAGTGGGAGGGAACTGCAGCGTAGCATGCATTGGCCCTGCAGGTGAAAACCTCGTTCACATTGCCTGCATAATTAATGAGGAGCACAGAGCTGCTGGCAGGACAGGAGTTGGAGCGGTGATGGGCTCAAAGAAGCTGAAGGCCGTGGTGGTGAAGGGCAGTGCAAGGCCTGAAATTGCAAGGCCTGAAGAGTTCAAGGCAGCATCGAAGGAAATGCTGGACAAGGTTAAGCAGAATCCCGTGACTGGAGAGGGGCTGCCAAAGTACGGAACGGCTGTTCTTGTTAACGTCATCAACAACGCCGGAGCCCTGCCCTACAAGAACTGGCAGGAAGCCTACAACGAGAAGGCGGATGAGATTAGCGGAGAGACGATGGAGGCTAAGTATCTCAGAAAGAGAGTTGCATGCTGGGGGTGCAGCATAGGTTGTGGAAGGGCAACTGAAGTCAAGACGGGACCCTTCAAGGTTCTAAATACAGAAGGGCCTGAGTATGAATCAATATGGGCTCTCGGCAATGACACTGCAGTGATGAATCTGGAGGCTATCATCAAGGCCAACCATCTCTGTGATGAGCTTGGCCTCGACACAATCTCAATGGGAGCAACGATTGCCTGTGCCATGGAGCTTTACGAGAAGGGCTACATAAAGGATGAGGACCTTCAGGGGCTGGACTTATCCTTTGGAAACGATGCTGCAATGGTTGAGGCAGTTTGGAGAACTGCCTACAAGACCGGCATAGGGAAGTATCTGGCGTTGGGCAGCAAGAGGCTTGCAGAAGTCTTTGGAGCACCAGAGCTTTCAATGAGTGTCAAGGGACTGGAGATGCCTGCCTACGACCCAAGAGGCATAAAGGGCATTGGACTGAACTACGCAACTGCCAACAGAGGTGGCTGTCACGTTACTGGCTACACTGTCTCACCTGAAGTGATAGGTCTGCCTGAAAAGATAGACCCGCTCACCTACGAAGGAAAGGCAGCTTGGACGAAAGCCTTCCAGGATTTCACCTGTGTGGTGAACTCTGCTGTGAACTGCCTCTTCACCACCTTTGCTCTGGGAGCTGAGGACTACGCCGTACTGCTCTCGCACATTACGGGATGGGACCTTACAGCTGATGAACTGATGAAAATCGGAGAGAGAATTTACAACCTTGAGAGGGTTATAATCAACAAGTACGGCTTCGACGGCAAGGATGATACCCTTCCAAAGCGCCTGCTGACCGAGCCACTCCCAGAGGGGCCGGCGAAGGGGCAGGTGGTTGAGCTGGACAAAATGAAGGAAGAGTACTACCAGCTCAGAGGGTGGGTTAACGGGGTTCCAACAAAAGAGAAATTGAAGGAGCTGGATATTCCCTAATTTTTTACTGTATCTCTGCAATTATTTTGTTCATTTCCTCGGCTTTGCCTTTCAGGATTTCAAGAGCTCTTTTCATCACTTCCCTTATCGGCAACGCCCCCGTCCCCTCTACAGTAAACAGGAAGTTGTTGGTCTCCTCCACCTTTATCGCTCCCATGTCGCATACTTCGACACACTCGTTACACATTGAACAGCTCATGGCATCTTTTACCCTGACTCTCCCGTTTTCCTCCTCGAATACGTTTCTTGGGCAGACCTCGATGCAGTCCTTGCAACCGTTGCAGTTCTCTTTAATGGTTATCTCAGGAATGATTTTGTAGGCACATACTGAGACTGGCTGGAACTTTGCGTGTTCCCTTCCAGTACCAAGCCTTGCAACGGCCTCAAGCATCAGTTGCTGTCCCTCAAAAAGCTCAAGGACTGGAATGTTGTCGGGAGTGAAGACTATCTCAGGGTCATCGCTGATAAAATCTCCAGAATAAACGACCTTTGGCCCCTCTACGTTAAGTCTGAAGGAAATCTGACAGTTTGGACAGCCCTCACCACCGCATGTACACTCGCTCTGCGTGTTAAACCTGCTGAGGTCGGTTTTTATTGGAAGCATTGCCAGTCTGTGGGCTATCACCTCATCGTAGAAGTAGCTGGAATTCAGGTAGATGTCAACGTAGTCAACAGCCAGTGCTGGAACTTCTGCCTTCATTGCTCTTCTAAAGGAATTTGCCAGTGCAGGAGAGGCGTTTTTCAAAATAAATTTGATTTTGAATTCTTTCTCATCCAGAATCTCAATTTCGGGCTTCATCAAACTCTCCTGCCCCTCTTACCTCCCGGAGGCCTTGTTCCATCATGCGGGATGGGTGTGACGTCCTCAATTCTGCCAATCTTCAATCCTGCTCTTGCTAAAGCTCTTATTGCAGCCTGTGCTCCCGGCCCAGGCGTTGTGTGTCTGTTTCCACCCGGTGCCCTTACTTTTATGTGCACGCCCTCTATTCCCTTCTCCTTTGCAATTGCCGCAGCCCTCAATGCTGCCTGCATTGCCGTGTAGGGGTTACCCTCATCCCTGTCTGCCTTCACAATCATTCCGCCGCTTATTCGGGTTATCGTCTCACTTCCAGTAATGTCAGTTATTGTTATTATCGTGTTGTTGTAGGAGGAGTAGATATGAGCAATACCCCACTTTCCACCCTTCTTCTTTTCCGCCATCAAACCACCTCAGTTTTTGCCAGAGGAGAATTCTTGTAGAAGGAAATCTTGCTTTCGAGCTCTCTGGTGACTATAAAGCTTGGAGAGGTTACTCTTCTGCCATCCACAGCTATATGGCCGTGGGTGATGAACTGCCTCGCCTGCTTGATAGTCTTTGCAATTCCCTGCCTGTAAACCATCGTCTGAAGTCTTCTCTCCAGGAAATCTTCAACCGTAAGGTTGAGAATGTCGTCAAGGGTTGCGTTTTCTGGTAGAATGCCCATTTTGTTGAGCTTCCTTATGACGGTCTGGGCCTTCGCCTTTGCAATCTCTCCCTCTCTGCCCGGAAGACCTATTTCAGCCAGCAAGTCTCTCGCGACTCTTCTGTATTTTCTGAGTAGATTCTGGAACCTCCACAACTCCCTCTTGTTTCTCAAACCGTATTTTATAACGAGCTGAACTTCCTTTTCCAGTCTCGCCCTATCCCATGGGTGGGTTGGAGTTGTATACTTCTTTCTGTGTCTCTTTGGGTCACCCATCTAAATCACCTCTTTCTCCTCACGACACCAACAGTCCTGCCACGCCTTCCAGTAGACCTCGTTCTCTGCCCTCTGACCTTCTTGCCCCTTGCATGTCTTACACCGCGGTAGGCTTTCATCTTGATGAGCCTCTCTATGTCCAGCATTCTGGCAAAGTCAACGTCCTTTGACAGCAAATGCAAATCCTGTCCTGAATACGGGTCCTTCCTTCTGTTGAGGAGCCATGAGGGGAGGGACTCAATGTCTTCTTCAACGAACTTCTTTATTTTCTCAATCGTCTCGTCATCCAGCTCTCCAAGCTTGGCTCTTCCGTCAACTCCCAGCTCGTTGACTATGCATCTCGCAGCTCTAAGGCCAACTCCCTTTATCCCGGTAAGAGCGAACATCACGCTTTTGTTCCCATCCAAGTCTGTATCGGCAATTCTCACGATGTGCTTGAACGCCATAACATCACCGCCTAAGAGAACGCAACCTTCCAAGGATATTTAAAGGTTATGTGGTGCAAATTTTTCAGGATTTTCCCCTCCATTCCCTTTTCCGGTTTTTCAATCATCACGCCTTCCTCGTTACAAGGAAATCGGTGAGTTCGATTATTAAATTCTTTGCCTCACTCTCAGGAAGGACGTCCAGCCTCCTTTTTGCCTCCTCAATCATTTTCTTTGCCACCTCAGAGGCGTAGTCTATGGCACCGCACTCTCTCAACTTCTCAATGTCCTCTCTGAGCTCTTCAACACTCGCCTTCTCTTTACCGAAGGTTTTAAGCTCAACTCCTTTTTCAAAGGCCTTTATCACGATCAGAGTTTTCTTTCCTTTGAGGATGTCACTTCCCCAGTCTTTTCCAGTTTCTTCAGTTAGGTCAAGCAGGTCATCGTGAATCTGAAAACCTACGCCACTTTTAACTCCGTAATCCCAGAGGGCGTTGATTACTGCGTCACCTTCTCCAAAAAGGACTGCAGGGATGGCTGCAGAGGCTGCAATCAGCACGCCAGTTTTAAGCTCAACCATTCTCAGGTACTCCTCTTCCGAAACCATATGTCTGCTCTCGAAGCTCATATCGTAGAACTGTCCCTCGCAAACCTTCACGCAAACGTCTGAGAGCATTTCTGTCGCCCTTTTAATCCCATCGCCATCAACGTCACATTTTGCAAGGAGTCTGAAAGCTTCTGCAAACAGAGAGTCTCCAGCGAGGATGGCAGTCGCCTCTCCGAAAAGCCTGTGAACGGTCGGAACACCTCTTCTCATCTCATCCCTGTCCATGATATCGTCGTGCACGAGCGTGAAGTTGTGGATGGTTTCTATACTCACAGCTGCAGGGAGAATTTTTCTGTAGTCCTTTCCAAGAGCCTCAGCAACCAGCAAGCTTATGACTGGCCTTATTCTTTTTCCACCCGCCTTTATGAGATGCCTTGCTGCCTGATAGAGGCCAATAGGTTCTTTTTCTGGTAAAAGTTCCTCAATTGCTTTGTTTATAATTTCAGCCCTTTTTGCAATTTCCTCTTTAAGCCCTCCTCTCTGCATGTTATCGACCCCTGAATTCAATCCACTCTTTAAGCATTCCTGAAACGAACACCTGCAGCCCTTTCAGCTCCTCTATGTCCTTGCAGCCTGTTAAAAACATTGCCGTTTTTAAACCTTTTCTGAAGTAGTTTATCTCGTCCTTAACTCTCTCAACACCATCAGCGGCAGCTTTTAAGAAGGGGAGTGCAGCACTTCCAACGTCAGCTCCTATTGCAATGGCCTTTGCCACATCGAGACCACTCCTTATTCCCCCGGTGGCTATGAGTGGCAGAATACTCCTGCAGTCAACTATACTGAAAGCAGTTGGCAACCCCCAGTCCCAGAAGTCCAGACCGACCGATTTTGAAACCTCGTCCTCAACCCTGTAAACCTCCACACCACTGAAGGTTGTTCCACCCTTCCCGCCAACATCTATGGCAGAAACGCCAGCCTTTTTAAGCATAAAGGCAACTTCCCTGCTTACTCCAGCTCCAGTTTCTTTCGCTATAACAGGCACCTTCAGCTCTCTGCAGACTTCTTTCAGTGCATCCAGAGCCCCCTCAGCGTTAACATCGCCCTCCGGCTGGATCGCTTCCTGAAGGTAGTTGAGGTGAATTGCCACAGCGTCAGCGTCAATCATCTCTATGGCCTTTTCCACCACCTCAACGCCCCTCTCCAGAACCTGTGGCATTCCTATGTTCGCGTATATGAAGGCAGTGGGAGCCTTTTCCCTTACAATGGTGAAGCTTTCTGCGAGACTTTCGTCCTCGATGGCAGCCCTCTGACTTCCGACTCCCATTCCAATTCCTGTCTCCTCCACCGCCTCTGCCAATCGGGCGTTAATTTCCTTCGTTTCAGGATGACCACCGGTCATGGAAGCTATGAGCATGGGGAACGAGAGCTTTTTGCCCAGAAACTCCACTTCAGTTTTTATTTTTCCGTAATCAACCTCAGGGAGAGCTTTGTGGATGAGCATCACATCCTCAAGCCCCGTATAACCCGACTCCACCTCCTCTTCGAGACAGATTCTTAAATGGTCAATTTTTCTCTTCGAAGTGCTCAGAGTATCACCTCCGTCCCCACCTCTTCGTCCATCAAAAACTTCTTCAAGTTTTCGTAGTTTCCTTTGAAGACAAAAATTCTGCACCTGTGTTTCATCTCGTAGAGTTTCTGGAGTTTTCTCAGCATCCCTCCAGTCACATCCACCTTTTTACCAGACGCAGCCTCTTTCCTCTCCAGCAACTTTCTCAGAAGCTCCCTGTCCAGCTTTTCAATAACGGAGTCGTTGTCTTTTACCCCATCCACATCTGTTGCAAAGCCGATTTTTTCTGCCTCGAGTTCTTCAGCAAGGTGAGTCACTATGTCGTCTCCTGATAGAACTTCCACTCCCTCCGGCCCGAAAACAACATCTCCATGCAGCACGGGCACGAAACCCCTCTCCAGAGCCTTTCTGACCAAATCAGTGCTGTAGGAAATAAATGGATGAATGGGATATGCAGGCACTCCATTTTCTGTAAGAGTGGAGCAGATTTTTTCGTTCAGTCTCAAACAGGCAAGATGAACCTTTGCTGCCCCGATGGGGTTGAGACCGTACTTCTTAACGTGTGGATGACCAAAAGACCCTGCCCCATGCACCACTACAAGTCCCTCCCATCTTTCAGAAATGGCTCTGCAAACTTCCCTGAGGCTCTCCTCCTTGAGAACCTCAAAAGCTCCCTCGCTCTTGTCAGTTATTACCGCACCACCTATTTTCAGAATTGTCAGCTTACTCCTCAATTCTGACACCCTCCACTTCAGGCTGAACAACAAAGCTTTTTTCGGGCTTATCTCCCTTCAAAAGACCGAAGATGCAACCACCTCCTCCTGCCCCTGTTATCTTCGCCCTCAAACCCTTCATTTCCAGCTTTGCAATGGTCTCGTCTATTTCTGGAGTGCTAACACCTATTGCCCTGAGAAGGGAGTGGTTGATGAAAATGAGCTCCTCAAGCCTGTCCGCATCCCCTCCAATCCTTGCAGCCTCAAGCGAGATTGCATCAATGGCGTCAAAAACCCTCTCTATAACATCAGGATGCCTCTCTCTAAGTTCTGCCACCTTGGCCACCATTTTTGCTGTCGACCTCTTACCAAAGTTCATGACGAAAAATTTAAAGGGCAAATCAACCTTTTCTCTCTCAGGAAAGAGCCATGCTCCACCGAAAGTTGAAATGAAGGGGTCTATACCACTCGCCCTACCCTGAACATCAACCTCCACCTGCTTTGCCGTCTGGAAGATGTCTTCTTCATCCAATCCACCTTCGAATTCAGCGTTCAAAGCTGCAAGGGTTGCAACAATAACTGCACCAGAGCTTCCCAAACCCGAACCAACCGGTATTTCGCTTTCAATTACAATATCAGCACCTTTAATTTTCCTGAATTTCATGAACCTTCTCACTGCCTGAACTACGTAGGGGTACCTGCTGTAATCCAATCCGCTCTCTCCAAGGACTGATTTTATCCTGAAAGAGCTGGATTTTCTGGCTTCAACTCTACACCTCAGGTTGACTGCTGAAACAACTGCATGCCTTCCGTAAACTACTGCATGCTCTCCAAAGAGGATGATTTTTCCAGGTGAGGAGGCAATCATTGAGTTAAATACGGGGAAAATTTAAAGAATTTTGTGCAGAAATTGGGGTATGAAGATAGTTTTCCACCCCAAGTTCTACACTGTCTATACCTCTGACCCGGCAGCAGAAGCTGGTAGGATGGAGGCAATAATGGAGGAGCTATCTGGCTACGAGATTGTTGAACCTGAGCCAGCAAAAATGGAGGACATTTTGCTTGTTCACACGAGGGAGCACTTTGCCTACGTCAGAAGCGACCATGAAATTTACGAGGTTGCAATTCTCGCAGCCGGAGGAGCAATTCTTGCGTCCGAGATAGCGTTCAGGGAGCCCTGCTTTGCTGCCATTCGCCCTCCGGGTCATCACGCAAGCCCTGACAGCAGCTGGGGGTTCTGCTATTTCAACAATGTTGCGATTGCTGTCAAAAAGCTGCTTGCTGAAGGAAAAATCAGAAGGGCGGTAATCGTTGATTTCGACCTGCACTTTGGCGATGGAACTGCGAAGGCCTTTTCGGGGGTGGAAGAGGTTGAATACTATCACATGAAGGGAGGGGATATAGCGGGAATTGAGGAGTTTCTGAGGGAAAATGAATATGACATAATTGCTGTCTCGGCTGGTTTTGACAGGCACAGGAAGGACTGGGGTGGAATACTCGAAACTGAGGACTACAGGGAAATAGGGCGAATTATTAAGGAGTATGCCGAGGAGAAGTGCAAAGGCAGAAGATTTGCGGTTCTTGAGGGAGGATACAATCACTCAGTTCTGGGAAAGAACGTTAGGGCGTTTGTTGAGGGGATGGAGTGAGATGTGGGTGATACGGCAGCCCTGAACTCCTCCTCACTTCTGCACTCATCCCGTAAACCCTTCAAAAACAGCTCCTCGTACTTTTTTCTTTCCACCCCGAAGTAGTCTCTTTCACTCGTTCCCCTGAAGTAAAGCCTGTTGACAGGGTTTTGAGTGTCTTTTAGCACATCTGGAGCGCAGAAGGGGGCTCCGTAGTAATGCTGCAGGAAGCACTCATTATCTGGCCTTTTTTCAAATCTCGTGACGTCGAGCAGGATTATCTTACCATCTCTGTACATTGCCTCGTAGTCTTCCCAGGGGGAGTAAACATAGCCCTCTTTCCATAACCTGTAAAGGAGTCTTGCGGTGAGATAGATGGACTTCTCGATTATTCTTCTGCTTTTCTCGTCGCTTTTCATAATGTCCCCATCTCTCAACTCAGAAAGGGGAAGACCGCTAATCCACTCCTGCAGCATGAACTCATCGGTGTACGCGATTGGAACGGCTATTTCATCTCTGAATTTTTCAAATAGATTTTTAAGAGGGTCCAGAATCTCTCTAAAGCTCTTTACGGGTGAATTTGGTGAAAGAACATTGAGGACAAAGGTTTTGGTGTTGCTTTCCACCCTGAAAACGTAGTATCTAACCCAAGCAGAGAGCAGAGAGACTCTGAACTCATCACCCGTCCTTTGGAGGTCAAATTCCTCAATGGCCTGCAGGATTTTCTCTTTTATTTTCTCCCTTCTTTCCTCAGGTGTTGAACCAAAAAGTGATTTTTTCAGAAGAGCTACAGAAATCCCCCAGCAAATCACGTGGTCGGCAGTAACGCTGTCATCAATCTTCAAACGGAAACTCATAACTCTCCATGTTTATCTGTTCCACTCTCCTCACAATCCCCTTGGTACCGCAATCCTGACAGATAACTATGAAAACTGTCGCATCGAATTCTGCGTTTCTCCTTTTGAACTTGCCCTTCTTCTCTTCAATAATTTCTACCCTGTGCAGCCTTCCGTCATCACAAACTGGGCAGTCGATTTCGAGGTAAGCCATGCTTGAAGTTTCAGGGAACCGTTAAAATTTCTTTCGAAATGGGAGTTCAATCATCATACTTTTAGTTTGCAAAAAAATTTGATTACAACGCTAAGTCAAACCCCGAAAGTCAAACCCTGAAAATCCTTTCTCCCGCAATCCTCACAAGCCTGTCCATCACCCCTTCGTGCTCCTCAATGCCTTCGAGGACGATTAAATCCACACCACTGCTTTCTGCTTCTCTTATAGCCGCAAAAAGGTTTGATGCGTACTCCTCAACCGTTTCACCGAGTC
>DAINRD010000003.1:0-2805 GCA_036742095.1 Archaeoglobus sp.
AGGGATGCTGGCAATCAGGGAAGTTATCAAGCCGGGAATGAGCAAGGAGGAGGCGAAGGAGGCTGCCAAGAAGCTAAAAATAACAAAGAGGCACTTTGATGAGGCCATGAAAAAAGTAAGACCCAGTCTCACTAAGGAGGATATTAAGAAGTATGAGAAGATGATTGAGGACTTTCACAGGATGTATGCTTAAAGGAGGTGAGGTAGTATGGTTTGGAGGAGGAAAAGAAGGGATTGGGATGAGGAGTGGGACATCTTCGACGAGTTCTTCAGATTCGGCATTGATGATATATTCGAGAGGATGATGAGGGACATTGAAGACATCTTCAGAAAGGCAGAAATGGGCGAGATAAAGCCGATAGTCAGGGGGTTCAGCATCAGAATCGGCCCAGACGGCAAACCTGAAATCAGGGAGTTTGGAACGAAGCCAACGATAAGGGAGACGGGAATCGAGGAGAGAAAACCCTTGGTGGATGTGATTGAGACTGACAACGAAGTGCAGGTTATTGCAGAGATGCCTGGAGTGAACAAGGAGGACATTGAACTCAATGCAACTGAAACGTCTCTCGAAATCAGGGCAGAAGGAGAGAGCAGAAAGTACTACGAGAACGTTGAGCTGCCTGCAGAAGTAGAGCCAGAGTCAGCAAAGGCGAGGTACAACAACGGTGTTCTTGAGGTTGTTCTCAGGAAGAAGACACCGAAGAAGGAAGGGAAGAGGATAAAGATTGAATGAATTTTTAATCTTAATTATTTTTTAATTCATTGAATTTTTTTAAAGTGGGAGACAAATTAAATTATTTGCTTGGCTTTAAGAAGAGTTTAAAAAAGCGTCGAACAAGCTGATATAGGCCATGGGCATAAACCGAAAGGGGATAAAATATGCAACTGGTGATAAAGTGGTATTATCTTTCTGTTGATGGAAAAACCTGTCCGAGGTGTTCGGAGACAGGAAAAGAGCTTTTTAAAGCAGTTGATATTCTTCAAAAATTTCTTTCCCCACTTGGCTTCGAAGTGGTTTTTGAAGAGGTCGAAATAACTCCTGAGGACTTTTCTTCCAACCCCCTCAAGTCGAATGAAGTCCGGATTAATGGCAGGCCTCTGGAGGACTGGATTGGGGCGAAGACTACTCAGACTCCCTGCTGTGACGTTTGTGGCGAGCAGGAATGCAGGGCTCTGGAGGTTGGCCAGGAACTGCAAGAAGTCGTCACGGCAGAACTGGTTGTAAAGGCGGCACTGATGGCAGTTGCGGAGTTCAAAACAAGTTGCTGTTCGGAAACAACATGCTGTGAGTGAAAATCACATCCTCGCAGAGTGAGAGAAGATTTTATAAACACATTGACCAAGCAAGGATAAGCTCCGGTGGTGTAGCCCGGCCAATCATACGGGACTCTCGATCCCGTGACCCGGGTTCAAATCCCGGCCGGAGCACATCTTCTTATCTGTCTTAGTTTCGTCATGGGTTTTATTTTCAATCAACATGCTCTTTATTTCCTCAATGGCTCTTTCTAACTCCTCTACTCTCTTTTCAATATCCCTGCCTGCACTCATTTGTACACCAAAGTATGCACCAACGTCCTTATCCACCTCTTTGCTCTCGCTGAACCTAATCATTATCGTATTCTCGTCCACTTTCCATATATGCGCCCATTTGCCCGCCTTCTCTTTCATGTCCACTGGCAGTCTCACAATAGCAAGCTCGGTTGTTGGGTTTGGTTTTATCTTCCCAACTTTAGTCCTTCCCACATACCTCATTGTATCTACTTAGTATACAAAATTAAAAAGTTTTCGTTTACCGTTGTGTTGTGTAGTCTAGTTTGTTTTCATTAAAAAGAACGCCCCATTATAACTCAACTAAACATTCTTGCTTTAATTAATACCAACTACTAAGATTGAGTCCCCACTTTGCATCATCCAAATCTCTAAGTCTTTTCCACACAATACTCACCAAGTTAATTGCTTCATCAAGCAATCTGTCTTTCATGACCCAGTAAACATTGAACCCGAGTGTTCTCAAATACTCTTCTTTATCTTCTTTAACTCTCTCGTCAACTTCCACTGCCCAATACTCCCAGTCATCCTTTCTCGAGGGTACAAACAATGCAAAATCAACCCTGTATCTCCTACCTATCCAGACCTGCATTATAAGCATCGGAAACTCCCCGCCAGCGTTAGCTAAAAATGCCTCAGTTAGATAATGTCTGAGAAAACTCTTTTCTTCTCTTGTCTCACATATTTCCAACAGACCGCTTAACATCTCGCAGTCTATTTCCTTTTTTCTCAATCCAGAGGCTAAGATACATTCTCTGACTTCCAATACCTCATTTCTCCTTTTTAAGCAAACATCTTCCTACTTATTTCCACTAAAACTGCATACATAATAACACCCACACTCAGCTCCCAATTGAAGAGTAATGCTTCGTATGCTGTATGGTAAAAGTTGTTCTACCGGAGTAGAGATAAATTTGCGAACATCAAACCCCAAGCCTAATAAAACATCATCATCTATTTCCCACATTGGGAATCCGTTTTCAGTAACAAAGGCCAAACTTAAAGTTTCTCTCAGCCATGTCAGCCTCGGGTAAATGCGTCAATCTTAACTTTGGTCTATCTATTCCTCCCACATCAACACTCTTTGGCACTTCCACGTCTTACGTAAGGAATTTGCCTTCAAAACTTTTTCCAATCTTAAATTTTATTTTATACCAATTTTAGAGTTCCCAATTTCTACTCTCTTGTCGTCTCCTACCAATAACTCTGATAAAATCCTATCGAGCTTTTTCAAATTTCTGCCACCACGAATATTAG
>DAINRD010000003.1:2815-14496 GCA_036742095.1 Archaeoglobus sp.
TTGAGTTTATCTTTTTTTCTATCAATAAATTTTATAAAGCTGTTGTTTTATAACGTCATTGTCATTTCTAATGCAAAGCATTGCTTTTCTTCTTGTTTATGGCTGCCACCACCATGTAGTATTTCCATATCTTTTTGTTTCTACCACTCTTCCGTCAGGCAGATATGTTTTTATGAAAATCTCATAGCCGAGACCTTCCTTGGCTTTTTCAATGTCTGTAAAATTCATGTCTTCAAATGGTATCCTTATACCCCTGCCATACATTCTAATCTCTTCCCAATTTGTTATGTTTGTCGTTCCTTTGTAGATTAACCTGTCTCTAGCTCTCTCATTATCTATAGTGTAGATATAAATTTCGATTGGTATATTTACATCATAAAATTTCACAATTTCGTCTTTGTCATCTAACAAACGAATATACACTACTAAACCGTCATTCTCTGCATCTTCATCCCAGTTTCTGCCGTACTCCCAGACTTCAGCATGTGTAACTTTTTTAAGCAATTCTTTCTCGTCAAATTCTGTAGTTTTTGCGGCTTCTTCAGGTGCAGGGGTTGGAGTTTGAATGGCTTCGCCAGTCACCGTTGGGGTTGTAGTAGTAATACCACTCTTCTCAGTTTCTGACGCACAACCTGAAAGTAGCGCAACCATTACGACAACCACTGCTAAAACAAGGTATTTTCTCATTTTGCATCCCCCAATTTATTTACTCCTCAATGCCAAAATCCCACCTACCAGTAACAGTATAAACGATAAACTCCAGAAAAGCCCCAATGCGAATAAGCCACCTATGGCACTCAAAAGCATCAACCCGCCACTCGCCTTATTGTTTTTATTAACTATTGCACCGCCTATTATAGCAAGAACACCCAAAAATAGCCCTGTTCCAGCCCTCTGATAGAACTCTTCGTATCCAAAAGCCCCAAACGCCTCACCCAGCCCCCCTACAAAGCCCACAAACAGTGCGGCAAGTATACCAAACACACCACCCAGAATTCCCAAAACCATTTCTCCCGTTCTGCTCATCCTCTTCACCTCTCCAAAATTACCCCATCAACTAATCTATGACCAAAAAACTCAGAATATTTCCAAATCATTCCCTCAATCGTTACAACATCGCCTTTTTGGTACTTCAGCAATTTTTCTTTCTGGTCACTCCTAAATTCCACAATCAAGTCCCATATCCATGTGCTTGGTTTGCATCTGAATCGTGCTTCGTCTCCGTTCTCGGATACTTCAACCAACTCACAAGTCCAGATTACATATTTACCCTTGTATTCTCTTTCAAAAAACTCTTTTTTCTGGTAATCCGTCAATTTGCTCCCCGCCCCGAAAAGCTCATCGAAGTCCTCGAAAGATATGTTCACGTATTCTTTTTCTACTTTTTGTGTTGAACCTTGCTCTACTGGTGGTGCAACTATTGCTACTATCGCTGCCAACACGATCAGGAATATAAAGAAACCAACAATGCTGTAAACAATATATCCTAAGTACCTCACGAACTTATTTTTACTTTTTAGTAATGGAAGACGTTCTTTCATAACCTTCAACACCTATGTTTAATTTCGATTTTCTGTTATATAGTTTTTTTTTACGAAGTATACTATTTTCTCTTTTAATGTCTGTTATCAGTTCTGTTATCAGTAAAACCAAATCGCAATCCTTCAAGAGCTATCAAAACAACCTCTTCACGGTTATGCTCTTGCCAAAAAGCTCAACATAACTATTTCATCCGTTTATGCTTATCTATCTGAACTCGAAGAATACGGCTTAGTTACGCATACAATTTCTGAACGTCGTAAAATCTACTCCCTCACCGAAAAAGGAAAAATACTTCTAAATCTACTTTCAGAGTGAAAATTTCCTCAGCAAAATATCTTGTAGTTATTTAGCGATCTCAATATTCATCTTCACAACTCCTCCATTGTGTTGTGTAGTTTAGTTTACAATTTTAAGTTCAGTGCCTCATAAATCATTTTTAATTAAATATTTTTAATTAAATAAAAATTTAATATTTATCAATGCTTTAGCAGCAACTTCTTTAGCCTTGCAACTTCCCTGCTCACATTCTCGTTATAGGCAATCTCCGCCCCAAACCTCTCCCTTACGTACTCCACAACAACCTCGCTCGTTATCTCTTGCAAACTCTTTCCCTGCCTGTAAAGCTCCTCAATAGCGATTCTGAACATGTCCCTCTTGCACAAATTCCCTTTTTCAAGTCTTTCCTTTCTCTTTCTTTAGTGGTATCTCTTCATCCCAGCGCTTATTGCCTTTCCTACATCTGAGCTGCTATCATCAAAAATGCGTGTATTCAAAGTCGTCTGCCTTTGCTTCCCCTCTCACAATCTTCTTAAACAGCTCAACCTCGTCATTTCTAATATAGTCTGAGACAGCTTTACTCTGCCTGTCAATTAAAAAGTAGTGGTATCTGGGCAAATTCTTTGCTAACCTTTTTGCAAACTCATACATATTCACATCTTCAGCCATTTTATAACTCATGAACTCGTTCCCAGAGGAGAACAAGGTCTTGCATGAGAGAGCGAATGTCTGAAGGAATCTAAACGTGTAAACCAAGTGATGCGTACAAATGCAAGTACCTCTAACTTCCAAGAAATCAAAATATTTAAATACGTTCATGCCGAGTTAGTTCATGCTATTGCCCTTTATTGCTGCTTTTGTAATAGGACTTGTCTGCTCTCCCGCTGGAGTTACGGGGGCATTTCTTCTACTACCTTTTCAGCTCAGTGTTCTCGGTGTCACCTCGCCCGTTGCGAATTCAACCAATCTTCTGTACAACATCCTGTCAATCCCCGGAGGAGCGTACAATTTCTGGAGAGAACGCAGATTCTTAACACCTCTTGCAATCTCGCTTGTTCTGGGTTATCTGCCGGGAGTTTACATTGGCTCTCTTGTCAGGGTTACTTTTTTGGGAGAGGAGAGGGTTTTCAAGCTCTTTGTTGCTGTTGTACTGCTTTACTTAGGTTTAAGGCTGATTCTATCGAAAACAGAAAAAATTTCAGGAGAGCTGGATGTGCTGAGAACCTCTTTCAGAAGAGTGGATTTTAGCTTTGCAGATAGCAGTTTTTCCTTCAACCCTGTTGTAGTGGGGTTAACTGCCTTCCTGATTGGTGTAATTGCCGCGGCCTACGGCGTTGGTGGTGGGGCTCTTATTGCCCCCATCCTCGTTTCTTTCTTCGGTCTGCCGATAAAGGCAATTGCCGGGGCAAATCTCGTTGGAACCTTTGCAGCATCTGTTTTTGGCATAGCAAGCTACACATCTCTCGGTTATCCACCCAACCTGGAAAATGGAGTCGCGATGGGGATTGGTGGAGCGGTGGGGATTTTCATAGGCTCAAGATTGCAGGGAAGGATTGAGGAAAGAAAGCTCAGAATGCTTCTGTCTCTGCTAATTCTCTCCATCTCGGCAAGGTACATTTTCGAGTTTGTTCTGGGGTGAAAGGTTGACTTGTTTGGTTTTACTCTAATTTTACTCAAATAGATTGACATATCCCACACCTGAACTGTTACATTAATCCGTTGTTCCCTTCAAAGCCCTCTCAATGGCCTTCTCCACAGCCCTCTTGTGAGCCCTCGCGGCTTTGTGAATCCCGCCCTCATGACCTCTTGAAGCCAGACAGGGGTAAATCTGGGTGAAGTAGCCCGCTTTCGTTGGAGCCTCCTCCACACTCAGTCCCTTGATTTTCTCTGCAACGTAGTATGTGGCTCCGCAGAAAGCTGCTCTCTTTACCCTGACATCCTTCAACTTCCCGTTTTCAACCTCCACCTCAACCTCAGGAGCTCCGAAATGCTCGAAGAACTCCCCCGTTTTTTCGTCCTCAACCCTTGGCGTGGCGCAGCAGATTTCCTCCCAGACAACCCTGACCCCCCTTTTCTCTCCCTCCTCCCTTAGCTGCCTGTAGGCTCCTCCCCTCGCTCCTCCTGAAATTACGATAAGGCCAATATCTCTCTCTGCGGCCTGCTTTATCAGCTCAAGGTTGATGTCAGGGTGAGCTGCAAAGGAGACTATCATGTCCACATCGAAGTCATCTGGTATCCTCAAAATTTCAGCAGCCTCGTCTATAAGCTCCGGCAGCTCCTCCGGAATCTCGTAAACTTTAACCTCGAAAAACTGCGAGAACATCCTGATGTCGTCCTGCCTTTTACCCTTTCTCGTTACAACGCCGAGCTTCATTGGACAAACTCCTCAATCCTCCTCTTAATCTCCTCAAAGGGCCTGAGGTCGCACACAGTGTAGGGCGGGACGTTCTCCAGATCAGCCCTGACAAAGCACTGGTCGTAGGGGATAACACCAAGAATCGGATACTTTATCCCCGAAATCAGCTCTCTCGCCCTCTCCGATTCAATGAACTTGTTCACAACAACGGCAATCCTCTCGATTCCAATGTCTCTTCCCAGCTTCTCAATTCTCTCAAGCGTCTCGACAGCCCTCGTTCCGGGCTCTATTACCGCTATAAGCAAATCCACTCCCCTCGCCGTCCCTCTGCCGAGGTGCTCTATTCCAGCTTCCATGTCCAGAATAAGCACGTCCTCCCTCTTGAAGATTGCATGCCTGAGTATGGCCCTCAGGAAAGCGTTTTCAGGGCAGAAGCACCCCTCACCGCCCTTCTCTATGGTGCCGAGAACGAGAACCCTCACACCGTCCTCGTTGTAAACTGAGTAATCTTCAAAGACGTCGTCCACCTTCGGATTGAGCTTGTAGGTCCCCATCGGACCCACTACTCTCTTCTCTATTATTTCATGGAGTTCGGAGAGGGGCTTTGGCTTCTCTTTAACACCCAAGGCCGAGGGAAGGTTGATGTCTGCATCGCAGTCAATTGCTGTGACTCTGTAACCGTCTCTGGCAAAGAGATGAGCGAGAGTTGCGGCAAGGGTCGTTTTTCCCACGCCTCCTTTGCCCGATATGGCAATCTTCATCGGCAAAAATATGACAGGCGGTTAAAGAATTTTCTTTATCTTGTCGTACTCCTTCAAAAGCGTGCTTTTCCTGTATCCGTGGTCTATGAAGTCCCACGGCATTGGGGAATCCGGGTCGATAGGGTAAAGGTAATTCTCAAACTTTCTGTAGCTCACACCTTCGAGCATTTCAGCCACTTCCCTGTCTCCTCTCGACAAAATGGTCTGAATGGCAAACTCTTTAAAACCGGAAATGTCAGCCTCAATCCCAGCTTTTCTCGCCCCCCTCCTAAGATAATCCAGCTTCCTTCGCAGCTCTGATACACCCTCCTTCAAATCGTCCTTTCCACCGAACCCCATCCATTGCAATGGTGTGTGAGGTTTCGGGACAAGGGGGTTTACGGATATCTCCACCTTTCCCACCAGCTTCTTCACTTTAAGCGCCTGCTCCAGAATGGCTTTAACATCCTCAATGCTTTCCCCCGGCAAACCCACCATGTAATAGAGCTTGACTTTCTCGAAGTGTGTTGAGGCAAGCTCTGCGGCCCTTAAAACGTCTTCCTCCCCTATCCCCTTGTTAATCACATCCTGCAGCTTATCAGAAGCCGTTTCGGGGGCGATGGTGAGAGTTTTAACTCCAGCTTTCTTCAGCAAATCCGCAAGCTCCTCATCCAATGTGTCAGCTCTCACAGAGGATGGCGAAACCTCCTTTCCCTGCTCAACGTAGTGCTGCAGGATATCCCCGAACTGGGGGTGATCTGAGGGAGAGGGGGCGATTATCGCAACCTTCTCCTCTTCAATTTCTGGTAGCTCTTCCTTCTTTCTCCACCTCGGCGGGAAGTAAATCTGCCTCACAATGCAGAACCTGCACCTCCTCACACACCCCCTGCCAATTTCCAGCAAAAAGCGCCTGCCGTAAGCTCCCTCCCCGATTATCTCCTTTTCCATGTGTTTATCCAGCTTTGCGTAAACCCTCTTTACCTTCTCCTCTCCTCCCGTGAAAACACCGGGGATGGCTGAAAGCTCATCAGCATTTCTGGCGTGAATCAACTCCTCCACATAGCCCTCAACCTCCCCGATGAAGAAAGCGTCGAAGTAGTCCATTAAAGGCAGGGGGTTCTCCATCACGCACGGCCCGCCGGCAATCTTCAGCCCCTTAAATCCACTCTTCTTCAGAATCTCAACAGCTTTGAAGTAGTCAGTCTCATACTGCAAACTGAAAAGCGCCACGTCGAATTCGGAGAGAGGAGTGGCGGACTCAACGCTCCTCAAACCGTCGAAAACATCGGCGTAGAAGCGCTCGCAGATTGCATCGCTCTCGTTGATTCTGGCGTAGATATACTGCAGCCCGAGGTTTGCTATTCCGCCCACATACCTGTTCGGGTAAACTAAGGCAACCTTTCTCATCCCTTTCCTGTAGCGCTTGGCGAAGGGGTTGTGTTCCACAAACATAAGGTGTTGGAAGGCTTAAAAAATTGCTATACGTCGATACCTTAGAATAGCGGTATCCTTTTCTTTCTAACCCATCAAAACCAATAATCCGTTCGATGCTGGGAAGGCTAAATCCACCATCTTAGCTGATAAGCTTCAATTTAAAGCTCCTCAGAGACAATAAGCTCCTCAGCGACAGCTTCAGAAATGGCGTAGGTGTAGTTAAACCCTTTTTCGTAAACTCAGGCTTTGAACACTTCCAGAGCTTCAGGAGATGCTGCAAAAAAATTACATGTTGTATAAAGCAAAGTACAACTATGAAAGTTGGTTCGTCTGTCTGGTATGGCCACCGTCCATATGCCAAAAGATTTGAGGAACTTTCCCAGCTGGGATTTGAATATTTCGAGTTCGCTCTTGACTATCCTTTGCCTGATGAAAACGAGGAAATTCTTTCAGCAGCAAAGGAATATGAAATTGCCCTCCACGCCCCTCTTGACATCCTGCTCGCCTCTCCGAGGGAAGAAGTGTTCAAAGCATCGATGAAAGTACTTGAAAAGTCGCTGAAACTTGCTGAAAAGCTTGAGGTGTCATATTTTAACTTTCATGCCTTCCACCTCACTCCAACGTTCCTTTTTCGAGAAGTGAGGGAAAGAAGTCTGAAGAATTTCGAAAAGGTCTGCAATTTTGCAATTAATTTCGGAGAGGAGGCAGGATTTGAAGTCTGTCTTGAAAACGACCGTTTTTTCACGGAAGATTACATAAAGGGAAGGATCAGGCTTACCCTCGATTTGGGACATTTTGCTGTGGAAGAAAGTGTCTGGGGAAGAGACTACAGAAAATCCCTTGAAAAATTCGTAGAAAAGCACGGAAGCAGAATTAAGGTCATTCACATTCACGATGTTGACCTTGAGTTGAAAAGAGACCACCTTCCATTAGGCAGTGGCCAGCTGGATTTTGACTTAGTAAACCAGTTAATCAAAAAAATTAAGCCGACTCACGTGCTGCTGGAAATCTTCTGGAAGTCTAAAGCCAGAGGTATAGAATTTGCCGGGTTGAAAGAATTAAAGTACAGTCTGGACTTCTTAAGACGTCAGCAATTGTAGTGTCTTCTTACTTTTTTCACTCCATCAATCTTGAGTAAGTCCTCCTCAGCACCCGAGTACTTTACAATAAAGTCGTAATTGTAGAAGACTTCGTGTACTTCATCACACACTTCTTTAAGCTTCTCCAGAACCTTTTCCCTGTCTAACTGCCTAACCCAAACTTCGAGATACATGGTTTACGAAGGTCGTTAAGATTATAATCTTTTCGGAATTGAATAAGTTCGAAAATCGAGAGAAAGTTTTATAGTATTTGTAGGTTATCTTACTATCATGAGACCTGTCGAAATAAAAGATGGGGTTTTTTGGGTTGGTGCCATAGACTGGGATGAGAGGGATTTTCACAACTTTGTGACGGCAAGAGGGCTGACATACAACTCCTATTTAATCGTAGATGACAAGGTCACTCTCGTGGACACCGTAAAGCACAAATTTGTCAGGGAGTCGATGGACAGAATTGCGAAAATCGTTAATCCCGAGGAAATTGACTACGTTGTTGTCAACCACATTGAGCCAGACCACTCAAGCGGTCTTCCCGATATTATGAGAATTGCCAAAAACGCCACGATTGTTTGCTCCCAGAGAGCGAAAGATGGGTTATGCAAGTATTA
Organism: Archaeoglobus sp.; assembly: GCA_036742095.1. Taxonomy (GTDB): domain Archaea; phylum Halobacteriota; class Archaeoglobi; order Archaeoglobales; family Archaeoglobaceae; genus Archaeoglobus. Next base: position 10,872 of record DAINRD010000003.1, read on the forward strand.
CAACTGTGACGGCTGGGATATCAAGGTTGTTAAAGGTGGGGAGACACTGAAAATAGGGAAGAGAACCCTCACGTTTATTGATATGACTATGCTCCACTGGCCTGACAGTATGGCTACGTATATCAATGAGGATAAAATTCTTCTCTCGAATGACGCCTTTGGACAGCATATAGCAAGTGAGGGGAGATTTGATGAGGATATAGGTGTGGATGAGGCGTTAAGGTGGGCTAAAATCTACTACGCAAACATCCTCATGCCTCTGGCCAGCCTGATTCAGAAAAAGCTGAAGGAGATAAAGGAATCAGGGCTGGAAATTGACGTGATTGCCCCCAGCCATGGAGTCATCTGGAAAAATCCAGCGAAGATTATAGAAGCCTACGATCGCTGGTCTAAGTTCGAGCAGGAGAATAAAGTCGTCATAGTTTTTGACTCGATGTGGCATTCAACTGAAAAACTTGCGATGAGCATTGCAGATGGTGCTGGAAGTGAGGGCGCCGAAGTGAGGGTTATGCATGTTAGAAAGGATTTCTGGACGGACATTGTGACGGAGATTCTTGATGCAAAGGCTGTCGCCATAGGAGCTCCAACCATCCACAACGTTCTCTTCCCGACCGTAGCGGGCTTCCTGACCTACCTTAAGGGGTTAAAGCCGCAGAACAAAAAGGCGTTGGCCTTCGGCTCCTATGGATGGAATGGAAATGCTGTGAAGGAAATTCAGAAATTCCTCGAAGAGATGAAGTTTGAAACTCTTGAGCCACTGATGGTAAAGTTCAAACCAACCGATGAGGAGCTTCAGAAGGCTTTCGAACTCGGAAGGGAGCTGGCAAAATGATTGTTGTTGGAATTTCCGGCAGTCCCCGTAAAAAAGCAACTGAATACGTCCTCAACGAAGCCCTCAAAATGCTTGAGGAAAAGGGCTTCGAAACCAAATTTTTTACAGTACGTGGAAAGAATATAGGTCCATGCCAGCACTGCGATTACTGCCTTAGGCACAAGGAGTGCAGACTCAAAGACGACATGTGGGAGCTTTATGGAATGCTCAAGGACGCCAAGGGCATAATAATGGCCACTCCTGTATACAACGGCGGAGTTAGTGCCCAGATAAAAGCCATCATGGACAGGTGCAGAGCTTTGGTGGCTGCAGACTACGACTTCTTTCGAGGGAAAGTGGGGATGGCCATAGCCGTGGGTGGAGACAGAGTCGGAGGTCAGGAACTGGCTATACAGCAGATTATCACCTTTTACATCCTCAATGGAATTATCCCTGTAAGTGGAGGCTCTTTTGGGGCAAATCTCGGTGCGACCTTCTGGAGCAGGGACACTCTGGAGGGCGTAAAGGAGGATGAGGAGGGTTTCAGAAGTTTGAGGAAAACTGTTAAGAGGTTTGCTGAACTGTTGAAAATGTTTGAAGGTGTCTGAAATGGATGAGAAGAAAAAGAAGAAAAGGGTTGCTTGGGGGATAACTGGGAGTGGGGACAGGTTGTCTGAGACAGTGGAGATAATGAAAGAGATAAAAAAGGAATATCCTGACGTTGAGATTGCAGTTTATCTTTCAAAGGCTGGAGAGCAGGTTGTGAAATACTACAAGCTCATGAATACACTTAAGGAGAACTTCGGAGCTATAAGAGTTGAAATCGACGCAAATACACCTTTTCTTGCGGGTCAGATACAGGTTGGAAGGTACGAGTTTCTGCTAATTGCCCCAGCAACCTCAAATACTGTTGCAAAACTGGCTATGGGTATTGCCGATACCCTCTTAACCAACGCAGCCATTATGGGTTTGAAGGCCTACGTTCCCCTCTACATAATGCCCTCTGACCTTGTTGAGGGAGAGGTGGTCACCAAGCTTCCCGATGGAAGGGATTTGAGGATTAGGGTGAGAAAGGAGGATGCAGAACACGTCAGGAAGCTTGCCATGATGGATGGCGTTCACGTTCTTGAGAAGCCAGAAGACATCCGGGAAGTTTTCAGGAAACACTTCGGAAAAGATTAAATTTCATATTAACAATTTTTAACATGGATGAAAGCAAATACTCGGAGTTTTATGAAGACAAAACAGGAGAGATAATATTTGTAACTATTTTCGTTCCTGAGGAGAGGGAAAAGCTGATAGAGATGTATGAAAACTACAGCCCCGAAAAGAGATGCTGTGGACTCCCTCCTTTAACTAGAAAAGGCATTGAAGTTTGGATTGATGGATTGCATGAAAATGGATACGGTTTCATAGCGAAGCTCGGAGATAAAATTGTTGGCCATATTGCGGCGGTTCCGGTGGGTAAGGAGGCTGAGTTTGCAATCTTCATCCATCAGGATTACGAGGACAGGGGGATTGGAAGTGAATTGATCAGATTCGCGTCAAAATTTTTGAAGGAGAAGGGTATTGAGAAGCTCAAAGCTGTTACGGAGAGAACAAACAGGAGGGCAGTTGAAACCTATAAGCATTTGGGTTTTCAAATCTCTGAGAAAGAATCTGAGTACCTTTACATGGAAAAGGAGATATGAAGTTGCTTGAAATAGAAAACGTAGTAGATTGCAGGATTATAGGTAGAATCAACAGATTTACAGTGGAGGTAGAAGTCGATGGACTGAGGGAGAGGGCATACATCAATAACACAGGCAGGCTCAGTGAGTTGATTTTTGAGGGTAATAAGGGGCAGTGCATAGAAAAGGAAGGAGGAAAACTAAAGTACAGACTTTTTGCAGTCTCTTGCGAGGGTGGCTATGCACTCATAGACACCGGATTTCAGATGGCAGCTTTCGAAAGGGCATTAGACTTCATTCCGTGGATTGAGGGGGATTTCAGGAGGAATCCAAGGGTTGGTAAATCTGTTCTGGACTATCTTATAGGAAAGAGCTATGTTGAAGTGAAGAGTGCTGCTCTGAAAATGGGATGAGTGGCGATGTATCCTGACTGCCCCACTGAAAGGGGTAGAAGACACTTTTTGCTTCTTGAGAAACTTGGTGAGAAGAAAAGGGCTGTAGCAGTCTTCATTGCTGCCTTACCCGAAGTGGAAGTTTTCAGACCAAATAAAGATGCTGACCCGATCCTTTACGAGATAATGAAGAGTTCCAGGAATATCGAATTCAGAGCAATTCAGATGGAGTATTCTGGTGGAGCAGTTTACCTGCGAAATCCCGACATGAGAGTGAAAATTTAAGTTATTTAATTTTAGTTTGAAACACAAATTTACCAATTGGAAAAACACTGAAACCTTTTTAAAGTTTTAAATGATAGAGTTATTATGGATAAATTAAAAGAAGTGAGGGTAAATCTTAAGGAAGACGTAAGTTTGGAGGATGCAGAAAAATTTGCAAGGAATATTGCGTCAAAGTATGGTGAAAACATACTTCTCTCCATGTGCGACCTTAAGACAGGTTACAGGGCTCCAGAAGTTTACTGCTGTGGTGAAAGGCCTTGGGAGGTTTACGCATGCAATAGAGGGGCCAATTTAAAAATTTCAGTCAACAATTACGAGTTCTATTTCAGAGTGGAAGAAGAACTTTAAAGCAACAACCAAAATGTTAAATTCAGCCCCGGTATCTGCAAAATTAAGCCGGGGTTGCCGAGCGGTAAGGCGCACGCCTGGAGAGCGTGTGGTGGTCAAAAGCCACCCGTGGGTTCAAA
>DAINRD010000003.1:14506-19376 GCA_036742095.1 Archaeoglobus sp.
GGAGAGCGTGTGGGCATTCGCCCGCGTGGGTTCGAATCCCACCCCCGGCGTGCCAGTTTAATTTTGCTGGAGGAGTATGGCGAGCTGTTTGGCTGTGATGTATGCTCATGTTATTTTTAATCGTCTTTGTGTAAACTCAAATTCGCCTTAGCTCTCCTTGAGGTTTCCTCGATGTCGAGAATCAGCAGCACTGCCAGTATGAGTGGTGTTGCCACCTTTATTGCGGAGATTTTTATGAAAATTTGGAGGAATATGCGGAATTAGGAAGGAAGTTCTGGCGCTGAATACAGTTTCCGAGATGCATCAGCAAAACGTAAAAATTAAAAAATATTGCTGTGAGCAAATCGCATGCATGTGCTATGTGACATTAAAGCTACAATCTTGGATGATGTGATAAAGTGAGCAAAAGGAAGCTGGATCGCATTGGCGTTGCTGGCTTGCTCATGTTTGCCGCTGGGCTCCATCTTTACGGATGGTTTGCTGCTGAGATGGACATGTTGCTGCTCCCGCTGAGTAGTACATGGACTGCTCTGAGCTACCTCTCCATCGCCTTCGGTCTTATTATTGCTCTGGTAATTGCAAAATCTACATCTAAACATTTAGAACACAACCTGGTGGCAATCGGTTTCATAATGTGCATTACATCTTACTTTACAGCGCTCGTTTACAGCCAAAAACATGGAGTTCGTGAGAGTCTCATTACTGGAGTGATGCATAAGATGTATGAAATGCAAGCACCACCTGCTCCTTACGTGCTGGGCTTGTTCATTTCCGGGCTGGCGATTATCACAGCAGTGGGTATAGTCAAGGCGGTTAGGAGATAACTACATAAAAAATAGAATTAAACACAGGCGGCAAATTTTATGATCGCGTATAATATTGACCACCATCCAGGAAGAGATGCACCTACTTTTTCAGCGGCGTCAAAGATGATATCGTGCCAAGTTTCAATGACCTAAATAGAACCAGATACTATGTCGCCTATACTAAAGCTATTATACGACTGCACTATTCCACTTGCAATATCGTATGCCAGTACAAATGTTTTGTACCCCAGGAAACTACCAATTAGGCTAGGTAGAGCTTTTACCCAGTACTCAGCAACTTCCCATCGATTAGGCAATTGTCCGTGATCTAAATAATACGCTCCCTGCAACGCTGGAATCCCAGCAGCCCCAAGCAAAATTGAAACACATATTGTGGCTGAAACAACAACCACAAAGTTTCTGTCTGCAGCTTCATACTTCACAACCTCACCTCCTAAATTTTTTGATATATGCTGACAAAAGTATTAGTATTATAAGTGAATTTGAACCTGCCCGACAAAGCACCTAATTTTGCGCCTCTGGCAAATTAGGACTACTTATATTGCAACTTGAACAGATTTATTGACATGAGTGAACGCACGACAATTGGAGAGCAATGGCGGCTTTACAAAAAAGAGGGGTTGGTAACTGGTGCTTTGCTCGGATCCTTTCTGGTTATAGGTATGCAGGTTGTTTACGTTTTCAATGATGTTGAAACAAGCAAAATGGTTGGAGCCTTTGCGAGCATGCTTCTGTCTTTCGGCTTTGTGTCCGCAGCCGCGCCGCTGGCAGCTAAGGAGGATGGGGCTGAAAATCTCTTAACCAGTGCCAAAGTTTTCAGGGCGAAGGTAGTTTCTATCTGCCTGTTTCCCACAGGGAGGTATCTTCCACACCGACGACAATCACAACATTGAGTCTGACCATTGCCATTCTGACGATGCTATACACGGGCTTCTGGATTGAGGCTCTCATATATTACGCCTCAGTTTATCTCACCACCTTTACTCATGCAATCTCCAGCCTGATCGTTGCAGGGAAAAGCGACGATGTTAGGGAAGCCTACAAAGCTTCACGCGAGATTTTCGTTTTGCCAGCACTTCCTATGAGCGGTGTGATGTTGGCGATGGTGTCAGCACCGTCTCTTATAGCCATTCCTTTCGCCTTGCAAGTAGTTTTGTTCGTGGCAGTCCTCAAAGCTGCGAATAGAAGGTTTAAGAGGCATAATCATGATCGCTTTGCAAGGTCTTAAGGATTATTTGCTCGATCCTCAAAAATTCTAAATTATTGGAATATTTCGTGAGGTGGAAGGGTTTATTGCCTCCAGCTCATAAGGGGAATATGCGGTACTGGATGGCGGTTTTGTTTCTCCTCGTGCTGCTCTCTGGATGCTCTGATCGAAATAATCAGAGTGAAAATTTTTCTTCAGCAGGTCTGCCACAAACAATCTCGTATATTAAGGCTGTTAAGGCATGCAATTTAACGAATTTGACCAACATCGCTCTTAAAAACTATGGCAGATAGGAGTGGAGCTTAACTTTCTTTGAGAGCAACAAGCTGTACTACTGCAGAGTGGATGCGGAAAGCGGTGAATTGGTTTACTTTGAGAAGCTAAATTTACCAAATTCAGGTTTTGAGCCTCCCAGAACAATCCCATTGGATAAGGTCAGGATCGATGAGCACGCGGCGTTTGAGACGGCTGTTAAAAATGAAAGTGCTGCAAAATGGCTTGCTAAGCACAAGAACGCAGATTTAGATGGGATTTCTTTGGAAAGTTCTTCTAAAGTAACTTTGTGGAGGATCATCTGGGCTGATGAGGTGAATTTTGCTGTTTTAATGGTCGCTGTGAACGCAACGAGTGGTGAGATTATTAGTGTTCGTGGGGCTGATTTTGGCGGATGATATTTTCAAGCTCGCTTCGGTTTGAGCAGTTCAAAATTTTAACGTATCACTCTCGTCTAAACAAGAAACGGTCTCAGAGAAAAGGGTTCCTGAGAATATCAACAGTCGGTTGGTAAGTCTGGACTAAAACACCAATCGAACCTACAATATACCAATGAAAAATTTTATGAAAATTCATTCTTCTTTTTCTTCGGATTGTTCTTCTCCCTCCTCACTCTCTACTTCGCTCTCAGCTTTCTCTTCAGCCTCCTTGATTTCTTCTCCAAGCTTTAGAAGCTCCTGATCTCTCGCGAACCTCTCGATGATTTCGATTTCCTTTACATCCGTTGACTCGAAGATGTCCTTCACCGCTCTGTATCTGCCGATGAGAAAGACCTGATTCAAGTAGACGTCGCTCGAAACGTCGACGATTGCCTTCTCACCTTCAATTTTAACATCCTTCACGTCAATGCCCGTGTGAATTACAAAGAGAGCCTTGATTTTATCCTCTGGCTTTTCAAGCTTCTCCTTGATTTCGTAGTCGAAGATGATTTTTTTGCCAGCCAATGGGTGGTTGAAGTCAACGATGACTCTCCTCCCCACTATTCTCTCCACTGTTCCGATTCTGTTGCCGATTCTGACTCTCTGCCCGATTTCAGGCCTCTCCTTGAACCTGTTCACGCTGAAGGTATCCTTCAAGTCTGGGTTGTACTCACCAAAAGCTTTTTCTGGCGGTATCTCGACTGTGCCCTTGTATCCCACTTCTTTGCCCTTTATGTCCTCCTCAAGTCCTGGCAGAACGTGACCTTTGCCAACCACGATGTATATATCCCCGTACCTCGCATTTTCGTTGTAGATTCCGTGCTCCTTTGCCACCTCTTCGTCTGTGGTGTCGACAATCGTCCCGTCTTCCAGCTTTGCAGTATAGCTGAGCCTGATGAAGTCACCATCCGATATCATTAACACCACCTTTTTAAGCCCCAAGGGGCGGATATAAAAAGATTGAGATGGAGGTCGAAGCCAAGTTTCCCTATCGCGAAGGAGTTGAGGAGAAGGTTAGAGAAATTGCAGAACTAATCATAGAAAAATACGAGAAGGATGTTTATTTTGCTCATCCATGCAGAGATTTTGCTCAGACCGATGAAGCGGTGAGGATAAGACAGGACGTTGAGGGTATAACTTTGACCTACAAAGGGCCTAAGGTTGATGCGGAGACGAAAAGCAGGGAGGAGGTTAAGCTTAAGGTGTATGATTTTGATGCAGCAAGGACTTTTCTTGGAAAGCTCGGCTTCAGCGATGTTGCAGAGGTCAGGAAGCTAAGGAGAATCTATGGAATGGGTGATGCCATAATCTGCCTGGATGACGTTGAGGGGCTTGGGAGGTTCGTTGAAATTGAAGTGGAGGCTGATAACATAGAGGCAAAGGAGAGGGTCTTTCAGATTGCTGAACGGCTTGGTTACTCAAAGAGTGAGAGCATCAGGGAATCGTATTTAGAGCTAATCTTACAGAAAAAATCACGAATGAGTTCCTTCAGAGACATCCAAAAGCCTTAAATATCGTGTGTGTGGGAGCTAATTTCAGCACAAAGGCACGTGAGAGATAAGGGCTTGAGCAAAAGCCTTATAAATCTAAAAACCAAATAAGATGTTGCCAAAAACGCTTGAACCGTGGGTCCGGCAAGTGCCCCGAAAGGGCGTAAGCCCGTGATGAGGGGAGGCCTTCCTGCCCACGGTATAATTTGGGAGGACCGCATGTAAAATGCGGTCTGATGTGGGCTTGTCAGCAGAGCAAACCGGCAGGCGAGGGATGTATTCACCGCTTTAGCCCCCGCCAATTCTGGTTGATCCTGCCAGAGGCCGCTGCTATCCGGCTGGGACTAAGCCATGCGAGTCAAGGGGCTTGTGTCCCTTCGGGGATGCAAGCACCGGCGGACGGCTCAGTAACACGTGGACAACCTGCCCTCGGGTGGGGGATAACCCCGGGAAACTGGGGCTAATCCCCCATAGGGGATGGGTACTGGAATGTCCCATCTCCGAAAGCGCTTAGCGCCCGAGGATGGGTCTGCGGCGGATTAGGTTGTTGGTGGGGTAACGGCCCACCAAGCCGAAGATCCGTACGGGCCATGAGAGTGGGAGCCCGGAGATGGACCCTGAGACACGGGTCCAGGCCCTACGGGGCGCAGCAGG
>DAINRD010000004.1:0-296 GCA_036742095.1 Archaeoglobus sp.
TCGACATGATTCTCTACTATAATATTTATTTTTTGCCACATTTTAGCATTAGTTGGATTAAAAATCCAAGCTAGATTATTTGACTTCACAGAACCTTCCCACGCCCCATAGCATGCCCGTGTATATGCATCCATCAGGGCCTATCTCGGTTGCTGCGTAGAAGCTGTTGTGTGCGGGAAGAGGTGAGACTTTGCGTACCATGCAGCCTCCCCGGTCTCCCAGTTTACAGCCTCAAGAGTCCAGAAACCACCTCTCTGACCAATTGCGTAAAGGAGATCGGTTTTACTGCTCATCGT
>DAINRD010000004.1:315-18812 GCA_036742095.1 Archaeoglobus sp.
GGCTTACCTCCGGGTTGGCCCACGCACTCTTAAGCTCCCTTCTTTCCCCATCCCATACAAACTTCTCAACCCCGTAAGGAGCTACTCCAGGAAAGTTCGAGAGCAGCATCGTGAAAGGTTGCATTCTTTCAGGCAGATAATCGAGCAGCCTTAATCCCAGTCTGTTGTTTGTTATAGCCGCTGAACAACCCATTACAAGAACAGATTGCTCGGAGTAGCTCTCGTCAGTCTCGAAGCCAAAGGTTACCGGGACTTCTGCGGCGATTCTCCTGTCTCTCCCCTCCAGACCCTTCCAGTCAGGGGGAATCTCGTCCCTCCAGAAGAGGACCATGTGCATCAACTTCTGCCCGTCAGTGATAACAACAAATCTGTCATCCCCGCAGTTCATAAGCGAGGGGGTCGAACCTGAACCTCCGCCCAGCCTCCCTCCCCTCTGCTCTCCCGTCATGTACTCTGCCCTCCATCCGAGGGAAAGCTTCTTTCCATCCCAGTTTATCCTGTACATGGCCTTATCCGTTACAACGTAGATTCCACCATCTTCATCAGCAGCAATGGAGTTCGAGACCTCTTCATTGCAGTCACCAATTCTGTAAAAGGTCGAGAAGCTGAAATCCCTCGAAACCACGCCAACCAAAGCATGGCTGGAGGCGAAGGCAATCATCCCGTCGTAGGTTAATGTAATGCCGACAATCCTCTCATCATCGCTGCAGAGCCCATCTTTCGGGATTTCGAAAACTCCCTTTCTCTCAATTTTTGACACCCTGTACCCTTCTACCTTATCACCGTAAGCCTCAATTGTTTGCAGCTTTGGGACGAAGAAGGTGTAATCGGAGAGGATGCTGTAAGCCCCGCTTATTCCCATTTCGTGCCTGAGAGGGGAGATTTGGTCAATTACGGTGAAATTCTCAAGGTCTACCTTGAAGATTTTCCGGGCATCCAGCCGATTGGCGTTGCTGGCTTGCCCGCAATTTCATCAGGCCCTATTTTTCCCAGCTCAAAGGGCTTTACCGCAACCGTTGGAGTAATCAGGAAATCATAATTGGCGAAAACATCTTTTAGAGAATTCCAGAGCTCCATCTTCCTCTCTTCAATTTTAATGTACTCTCTGTAGGTCAAAGACTGGGAGAGAGCCATGAAACCGAGGTATGGCGGGTAGGCAACCTTCTCCCACTCTGACATCCTGTCTCTCATGAAGGTTACGACTTCAAGAACGACCTTGAAAATCAAATCCTGTTCAAGGCTCGAAAGTTGAGCTTTACCTCCTCAACTTCCCCGAATTTCTCCAGCTTGAATGCTGCTTTTCTTACAATCTCCTCCACTTCGGGGTCACTGTGGCGTAGCCAAGATCAGCAGAAAAGGCAATTCTAAGCCCATCCGGTGGCTCCTCTATCGCCTTGAGGTAGCTTATTCCATCGTCTGGCAGCGAGTTTATATCCCTTAAATCCCAGCCCTTGACAACGTCAAGCATTAAGGCAGTGTCCTCGACATACCTCGTCAGGAACTCAACTGCTCTCTCCATCATACCACCTCAATTAATTGTTGAAGTTTCTGAAGAAACACTTTAAAACCTTTTCACAACCTCTGGCTATGCTCTCAAAAATCGAAATCATGCTGCTCCGCCCTCTCAACGCTGGAAAGTTTTACACCCCTGAAGAGGCTGCTGAAATTGCCGGGATGAGCAGGGATGCTGTTCTGAAGGCTGCGTACCTTTTGCAGGAAAAGGGCTACGTGAGGGTTGTAGAGAAAAAGGACGTAAGATTCACTCTCACCGAGGAGGGAGAGAGGTACCTTAAAGAGGGTTTGCCCGAAGAGAGACTCCTCTCACTTCTTAAGGGTGGAAAGGACAGTATCGAAGAGCTCAGAAGTTTGATGGGGAGGGATTTTCAGATTGCCCTCGGATGGCTCAGAAAGAAGGGAGCTGTGAAGGTTGATAATGGGAGGCTAAAGCTTGTTGGTGATACGGATTTTGTTGAGAGGGAGGTTCTTGAGTTAATTAATAAAGGAGAGAGGGTTGATTTGGATAAAGTCAGACTTCTTGAGAGGAGAAAGCTCGTGAGCAGAAGCGAATCCAAGCAGATTCTAATTGAGGTTGTCAAAAAGCCCGAAATTGAACTTGGAGATATAGTCACAGACTTAACACCCGAAATGCTTCTCGAAAGGACTTGGAGAGGAAAGCAGTTTCTTAAATACGACATAACTATTCCCTCAAAGGAGATTTACGGGGGGAAGATACACCCCTACGAGAGAATTATTGAGGAGTGCAGGAAGGTATTTCTTGAGATGGGCTTTACCGAAATTAAGGGCCATTACGTTCAACCAGCCTTCTGGAACTTTGATGCCCTTTTCCAGCCTCAGGACCATCCGGCGAGGGACATGCAGGACACCTTTTACCTTGACCGCTACGTGGAGCTTGAGGGAGATGTGGTTGAGAGGGTAAAGGAGACGCACGAAAACGGATGGATAACAGGCTCTACAGGCTGGGGAGGCCAGTGGAGCCTTGAAAAAGCAAGACAGCTTGTTCTGAGGACGCACACAACTGCAATAACCATCCACTACCTTGCAGAGAACCCTGAGCCTCCGCAGAAAGCCTTCTGCATTGACAGGGTTTACAGAAGGGAGACCATCGACGCCACCCACCTTCCGGAATTCGACCAGCTTGAAGGCGTTGTTCTCGACAGGGATGTTGGCTTCAAACATCTCCTCGGACTGCTTAAGGAGTTCTTCACAAAGATGGGCTTTGAGGATGTCCGCTTCAGGCCGGGCTACTTCCCCTACACAGAGCCAAGCGTTGAGCCAGAAGTTTATGTTGACGGTTTGGGCTGGGTTGAGCTTGGAGGAGCAGGTGTGTTCAGAAAGGAGGTCACTGAGCCGCTGGGAATAAAAGGAAAGGTTCTTGCATGGGGTTTGGGAATCGGAAGGCTGGCAATGCTGAAAATAGGCCTTAAAGACCTCAGAAGGCTCTATCTGCCTGATCTGGGATGGCTGAGAAGTATGCCTGCTGCGAGGAAGTAAAAATTTGGTGCTAAATTGGAGGGCAATAGGCAGGCTTAAGAACTTGTAGAGGACTGATTTAATCATCTAAGAGTGGATATCAACACTTTTTGCAGCCAAATCTATATGTTAATTAAAATTAGTGGTAGCAACGTTTAAATACAGGATGTTAACCTCACATGGGAGAAGACCGCGTATGGACGGCGAAGAGGAGATTGATCTGGATCGGAGCCTCAGAAAGCTGCTTTTTGACGGATTAGCATCTCAGATAATGTTCTCCCTTCTGACCGTATCGATAATAAGCTCTTACCTTGCATCAAGAAACGCCTCACCGCTGCTGATTGGACTCGTTGCAGCAACTCCCTATCTCTCTCAGATTGTACAGATTCCATCGGCGATTTTTGCCGAAACTTTCAGCAGGAAGAAGCTATCTCTCGTTTCAAATGCAATTTCGAGGATTTCCCTCCTCGGTATAGCAATTGCGGTGCTCTCAGCTTCAGACCTCGTAATTTTCATCCTTTTCTTTGCGATATATAACATCTTCAAAGAAATCTCAACCACTCCTTGGAGTTCGTGGATGAGGGATTTAATCCCTGACAGCATCAGGGGACACTACTACTCCACCAGAATAGCCTACGGAAAGCTGGTTGCACTGTTCGCAGTTCTCGCCTTCACAGTTATATTCAACCTTTTCGGCACGGCAACCTTCCCGCTCCTCTTCGCAACGGCCTTTGTTGCGGGAATGGTCAGCCTTTATTTCATCAACGGGATAGATGACGTTAAGACTGTCAGCAGGGGAAGGAAGAGCCTGAGAGAACCTCTAAAGAACAAAAACTTCCTGAAGCTAATTTCGGGAACCTCACTTTGGAGATTTGCCTCAGAATTGGCCCTTCCCTTCTACTCTGTTTACATAATTGCCGTGCTTGGGTATCCGGTCTGGATTGTTATCGCCCTTGCATCAATCAGTCAGCTCAGCTCAACCTACTTCCTGAGAATTTCTGGAAGAATTATGGACAGGTTCGGAAACAGGCCTGTTTTGGCGCTGTCTTTTACAGCCTTCTCCATCGCAGCGTTTCTGTTCACCTTCACCACCATGCCTGAAAGGCACCTTTTTACGCTCCCACTGCTTGTCGTTATTTACGTTCTTGACGGATTCTACACATCAGTGCCGGGAATTGCCCTTATGAACGCCGTTGCAAAGATCAGCCCGAGAGGTTCGTCTGCCTCGTACTACGCCCTGAACAACGTCATAAACTCAGTTTTTGGTGCAGCCGGCTCTTTAGCTGGGGGAATTATAGCTTCCTTCTTCGTTTCGGCAAACTTTGCCGTGAAGATTGACATCGAGTCATCACTCGGCCTTCTGGAGGTTCCTGCGCTGCACTTCGCCTCCTACGACTTCCTGTTCCTGATTTCAGCCGCTATCTCAATTGCAGCCATCAAGATGCTCAGGCTCTTCGACGAGGAAAATGCTAAGGATGAGGAGGCGGTTAAGGTTGAAATGAAGCGTGCCGTTATAACGGACATCTATTCGCTTATGACAGCAATGCACATTCCGTTTCCCCACGCAAAGAACTACGCAGTCAACTTCGTCAATCAATCCGGCTATTCTACTCTTTCCCTCAGCTACCAGCCCAGCTACCAGCTCCAGTTCGAATCAATCCCTTCAGCTCCTGAAGACCTGAATAGGGGGTCTTAAATGATTGAGCTTCTGATGTTCATTCTTACATACGCACTGATTTCTCTTCAGAGCTTTTATCGCAAAATGGACAGGCCAGCAGCATCGACTATCGGTGCTGCCTTAATGCTTGCCTTTGGTGTTATGAGCCTCGAAGAGGCTGTTAGAGCCATAGACTACAACACAATAATGCTCCTCTTCGGCATGATGGTCCTGACAGCTTACCTTGGAATTGCTGGTTTCTTCGACTGGCTTGCGTCGAAGATAATGGGATTTTCCGGAAACGGAAAAAAGCTTCTTTTAACAGTAATTTTCTCCTCCGGATTCCTCTCTGCACTCTTTGTAAACGACACCATATGCCTTTTCATGACTCCCGTGGTTGTCAGAGTGGCTCTTTCAGCTGGAATCAGCCCAATTCCCCTGCTGATTGCCCTCGCAACCTCTGCCAATGTTGGAAGTGCGGTAACGATAATCGGAAATCCGCAGAACATGCTAATAGGTCTGAAATCGGGCATTGGATTTGTCCATTTCACTGCAAAAATGCTACCTGTCGGAATAGCCGGGCTCTTTATTGTATACGCTGTTATTTACGCTATTTACAGAGGTGAGCTTGGCAGGTTCAGCAGCGGTAATTTTGAGGTGAACCTCAACAAAGGGCTTGCGGTAAAGAGCCTGATAGTCTTTGCTTTGGTGCTGATTCTTTTCATCACCGAAGTCTATCCTGTCTCGCTCTCAGCCTTCCTTGGAGCCGCTATTATTTTTGCGATCGGTGGGGTGAAGCCGAGGGAAGCGCTCGAAAAGGTTGACTGGGGTTTGCTGCTTCTTTTCTGCAACCTCTTCATTGTGATGCACGGATTTGAGAAGAGCTACGGGGAGAAAATCCTCTCGATGCTGAACTTTGGGGAGAGTTTTGCCGACTACCTTTACTTCAGCCTTCTTACAGTTGCGGGAAGCAATCTGGTCAGCAATGTTCCCTTCGTTATGATGGTTCTGCCAGCAACTAAAGGTGCGGCTGCTGACTTCTGGCTGATTCTTGCAATGGCCTCAACCTTCGCCGGGAACCTCACGCTGATAGGGAGCGTTGCAAACCTTATAGTCGCTGAGAGTGCGGAGAAACACGGAGTTCACATCTCTTTTTTCGAGTACCTGAAGGCTGGAGTTCCTGTAACCTTTACAACCTTGGTGGTTGGAGTTTTGCTTATTTATGTTAGTAGGTGGTGGTTATGATTGGGCCTGAGCACGAATTTTCGATTAACGATGAGCAATTCAACGCCGTCCCGATTTCGGACGAGATCATAAAGAAGATAAGGGGCAGGATGGCCAATGAGGCAGTTCTCGGCAGAGTTGTAATAGGGAAGGAATTGCAAAAGCATGTAATCGAGATAAAACCCACAAGTCCTTTTGAAAGCCTGTCCGAGTTTGAAGAGGTTATTCAGGAAGGCGTTGAGGAACTTCTAAGTATCATAGACGGCTACAAACTTCTTGGGCTGGGGATGCATCCTCTTCTAAAGCTTGACGATGCAGAAGTGTGGAACCACAGAGACAGAAGGATATACGAGGCTTACGACAGGCTTTTCAACATAAAACAGCATGGCTGGCTTAACATCCAGAGCTATCAGCTGAACGTACCTTATTCTTCTGAGAAAGAAGCGGTAGAGCTTCACAACAAGATAAGAGTCCTGCTTCCCTACATTGCGGCGGTAGCCTCAGCCTCTCCAATCTGCGAGGGAAAGCCTTACTTTGTTGATACAAGACTCCACTTTTACCGTACAAACCAGAGGGAAATTCCGGCCATCTGCAACGACGTGATTCCAGAAAGAATATCCAGCCTCAAAGAATACAGGAGGATTCTGAACGGTATCTACGAGGAGCTGAGAAGAAGAGAAGCTTACGTCCTCTGCAGGGAATGGGTAAACTCCAGGGGGGTTATCGTGAGATTCAGCAGGAAATGCCTTGAAATAAAGGTGATGGACGAGCAGGAATGCGTTAAGAGCGATGTTGCACTTACAGCGTTCATCAGAGCAATTCTTAGAGCTGAGCTTGAAGAACTGCCAAGAGACATGCTGATTGAGAAGTTAAACAGCGCAATGAAGAGTGGAACCGAGAAGCTGAAGCCTGAGTTAAAGGAGCTGTTAAAGAGGGCGAGAGAGCACGCCGATGAGGAAGAGAGAAAGTACATGAAGGTCGTGAAGCAGAGAGTAGAGGAGGGCAGTCTTGGGGAGCGGATCCTGATGAACCTGCCTGAAATTAGCGAGGAGGAAATAATCAGCCTTTGCGAGGAGCTTTCCAGATGTCTTGAAAGAAACGAGGTGTATATATGACGGACTTTTACGAAGTTTGCTACAAATGCGGTGGGAAGTGCTGCATCGATGCCAAACCTCCAATTACTGAAAGGAGGCTGAGGATTCTGCTGGACTCTGGAATAAGCTTAGAGTTTTTCGATTTTGAAGAATACACACATCCTAAAGTCAGGGAAAACGGATACTGCGTGTTCTTCGACGAGAAAGAGAAGAAATGCCTGATTCACAGCATCAAGCCAGAAACCTGCGTTGCAGGGCCTTTTACATTCGATATCAGGGGAAGAAAGCTTGAAATATACCTGAAAAAGGAAAACATCTGTCCTCTTGTTGCTGAGCTTAAGCAAAATCCTGAAATCTATGAGGAGCAGTTCAGGGTGGCAGTGGATAACATCTCAAGGCTTGTTAAGGAGCTGGACAGAGCGACTTTAAGAGCGATTCTCGCTATAGATGAACCGGAAACGGATAAGATTGCAGAATTCGATTTAAGGCTTTAAGATTTGGTGTGAAGCTGTCAGGATAGAAACCATCCAGGCAAATCTCGATGGAATTGCATCGACAAAGCTTATAAAGATAAAGATTGAATAACATTGGGTGATGGCCGTGCTGTCCCAAATACCCTTCGAGCTTGGAAAGTTGAAAAAGGAAGACATTGACAGGGAGATACTTAGGGTGGGGATAATTGCCGAGCTGGATGCGATAAACCTTTACGAGCAGCTGGCTGCTATGACAGAAAACGAGAAAATCAAAGCGGTCTTTCTGGACATAGCGAGGGAAGAGAAGACA
Source organism: Archaeoglobus sp. (assembly GCA_036742095.1). Lineage (GTDB taxonomy): Archaea > Halobacteriota > Archaeoglobi > Archaeoglobales > Archaeoglobaceae > Archaeoglobus. Next base: position 8,065 of record DAINRD010000004.1, read on the forward strand.
CACGTAGGTGAGTTCCTGACATTGCTCCTCGAAATGGATAAAGAACAAGTAGAGGAGCTTGAAAAAGGAAAAGAAGAGGTAGAGGAGCTCGGTTAAATAATTTCTAAGGTCTTGCATGGCGCATGAATTTTTCAGGCGACTTTTTTTTTCATGGGTAAGGTTAAAAATTGTCAATCCAATTTCAACCTGCAAAAGCTTAAGAATTAACGGGTCAACTTTTTTTCACCATGAGTTCTGGAAACGCCGTAATTTCCAGAGTTGTTGAAGCTATTTTAACGCGCTCCGATTCACGAATTGCATTGAGGACTTTTTTGTAAATGTCGCTCCTAACCGCTCTTCTCTGCCTGACTTCGGTTATATATCTTGCTCTGAGGCTTATTCCAGTTGTCTGTGAGCACGATGTAAATTTCCGGCTCAACGGACTTCTTCGTCAGATAGTATTTCTCAGAAAGCTTTGTAATTTCCATTTCGGCGCTCTTGCTCATGTTTGAAGTTTCACTTCTCAAAATTTCGTTGATCAGAGACACTGCTTCGTTCAGGTCACTGTCGTAGGTGATGGGCAGAAAGATCTCGTCCCAAACAAAGTTGTTGTCCTTCGTGTAGTTGTTCACAACTGACGAAAGCACAATGCCGTTTGGGAGTGTGGTAATCCTTCCGGTGGGCTGCTCGGCTTCAATCCACTCGCCAAGCTCAAGCAGGGTGGTGTAAAGGAGACCGATGTCTATAACGTCTCCTATCTTGGAATTCACCTCAATCCTGTCCCCAACCCTGTAAATACCGGTCACAAAAATCAGAATTCCACCAACGAAGTTTTTGAAAAAGTCTTGAAGTGATATCGTAACACCTGCAGCTATTATACCATACGACACTATCAGTGTCTGCGTATCTTCAACCCAGATCTTTATGAGGATGAGTGAAAGCAGGACGAAGTATATTATGGAAACCGTTTTCCTGAAGGAATATCGTGCTTTGGGATCCTTTATTTTGACTGCAATGCTTTCCTCCAGCAGAGTTTTTAGGAGTAGCTGGAGAATTGCGAGGGTTAGCAGTGTGTAGAATAACCTGTCAAGATAAGGATAGGTGTAATTCTGGCTGAGGAGCAGTAGCAGCAGGGCGGCACTTCCAAAAAGAACCGCTGTTGTAACGTTTTTTAACATAGATAAATGTTAATAAGGGCTTACTTAAACTTTCCCACTCAGGTCTCTAAGGACCGAAACCGACAGCTCAACTGGTAAGAGCTGCAATTATCTTCTCGTAAAGCTCAGGATTCTTGGCATCCTCGTAGCCGTGCATGATTGTGGGATTGTCGTTGACCTCTATGACGTAGTAACTGCCGTTAACTTCTTTTATGTCCACTCCGTAAAGCCCATCTCCAACGCTTTTCGCAGCCCTCACCGCAGTTTTTCTCAGCTCTGGGGGAGCGTTTTTGACCTTAATTGCCCTCACGTCTCCCCATGTTTTCTTACCCCCTACCGTGTCGCATACCTTCCAGCCACCCTTCGGCATCAGATACTTGCAGACGTAGATGACCTCCCCTTTCAGCACCCCAACTCTCCAGTCGAATGCTGTGGGAAGATATTCCTGCAGAATGAGAGCCTTACTCCTCTTCATGAACCTCTTGACAATCTTGACAAGCTCCTGATAGCTGTTAGCCTTCTCCACATACAGGGAGAACCTCGAATTCGGACTCTTAACCACAACAGGATATCCAAGCTGCTCGGCGTAGCCCTCAAGGTTCTCAAAATTTCCAAAAAAGAACAGGGTTTTCGGGATTCTCACCGAATTTTTCAGGAGTCTTTTATACATGTCAATCTTGTTGGAGCAGATTCTGATGCTTTCGGAATCGTCTATAACCTTCTTTCCCTTCTCCTCTGCCAGTCTCGAAACCACATAGGAGACAAAGAGCGGGTCGGTTGTCGCTCTTATGAAAATTGAGTCGTAGTCATCGATCTTCGAAAGGATATCCTTTCCCAGAATATCGAAGCAGTGACCCATGCTTTCTGCAGTTAACCTGAAGATTTCCATTGCCTGCCTCTCCTCCTTGCTCTTGAAGTTGTTGCTTTCAGCGAAGCAGGCAATTTTCATAGAGGACCTCAAAAACGAATCTTAAATTTATCTCGCCTTTTTCGACGGGCATGAAGTAGAAGGGCTTTGCCTTTCCGTCAGTAACGTCAACAAGAACCTTTCCGAGTGGTATTCTGAGACTTCTGAAAATTTTCTCCGCTATGAAATTGTATTCTTCCTTATCCGCTCTCCACAGGTAAAGGTTGAAGGAGTCGTATTTTTCCGATTTCACCTGCACCACCGGATAGCGGTTCATGCTTAACCTTTTGAAGGCTTTTGCATACTGAGAGCTGGTTTTAACCACTTTTGCTGAGTTCTTGGAGAAGGGGTTCAGGGGTAAAAGCACCCCCTGCTCGAATTCTGGTCTGAAGTGGACGCTGAAATCAGGCGTTTCCAGACCGAGCTTCCTCACGACGTTCATGAAGAGAGGAGCTCTATACGCATCGAGGGCGTTTTTGACGGAAGGAAAAACCTCACAGCCACATTCTTCAGCATGCAGAGACACAAAATAGCCCTTTGTCAGAAATCTATAATCGCCGAGTAAATTTAAAACGCTGTCAGTCACTTCTCGTCTCAGAAAATCGTCTGGAGGCTCCAAATCATCGCCGTCACCAACTAAAATCATGTTGTTAAAGCCTTACGCAAAGGATATAAAGTTTATCATCAGGCGTGCGGGTTAAATTTTTATATGTCCGGTAAATAATTAATTTCCTAATTTTAATTTTATTATTTATCTCTTAATCAAAATTTTTATTCCACATTTTAATTTTCGAGCCAAATATCGCTAAAAATGGCCTGATTTTGATTTAATTACATTTAGTCAAATATTATTGGTGTCAGGGAAATCAAATTAGAGCAATGCTTAAATACTCAGCGTATAATGAACCATAAGGTGTACGGAAATGTTCGAGGCGATTAATGGAGGATTGGACGGGATTAAGGGAGTCTCAGAGCCCAGAAGTGAACCTCAGGTAATTTCACCACCCAAACTGCTGCCGAGAAAAGTCTTCTTCACCAAGGGAGTGGGGAGGCACACCGACCCTCTGGTGAGCTTCGAGCTCGCTCTGAGGGATGCAGGTATAGAGAAATTCAATCTGGTCACCGTAAGCAGCATTTACCCGCCATACTGCGAGATTGTTGACGCTGAAAAGGGACTGCCGGAACTCTTTCCGGGACAGATAGTCTTCTGCGTTATGTCCAGAATGACGAGCAATGAGAAGGGAAAGAGGATTTTTGCCAGCGTTGGGGCTGCAATACCTCCAGACCCCTCACTAAACGGCTATCTCACTGAATACCACGGATACTGCAATGGAGAGGATGCAGGAAAGCATGCGGAGGAGAGTGCAGCCTACATGCTCAGGACAGCCTTCGAAATTGAGCCTGCGAGGACCTTCAACATCACGGCTGAGGCTGAGGTGGAGGACTACACAACCGTTGTAGCTGCTGCCGTTTTCGTGATGTGAAATGAGGCCGACAGAGCCGATTGAGGTTTACGAGAAGAGCTTTGCAGAACTTCTTTCAGCCATGGCGAGGACTGGATTTCAGGGGAGGAAGCTTGGCGAAGCCTTTGAAATATGGCTTGAAATGCTTCGAGAGGAGAACATCACAATTCTGATGGGGCTCAGCGGGGCTATGGTTCCCGCAGGGATGCGCAGGATTATTTCGTGGCTGATTAGAAACCGCTACATTGACGTTCTGGTTTCCACGGGAGCGAATCTCTTCCACGACATCCACGAAGCGATGGGATTCAGGCATTTTCTGGGCAGCGAGCACGTTAACGATGGAGAGCTCTTTGAGGAGGGGATAGACAGAATCTACGACGTCTTTGCCTACGAAAAGGAGTTCAACGTAATTGACTACACTCTTGCAGAGATAATCTCAGAGATGAGAGGGGTGATGTCTTCGAGGGAGTTTCTCTGGGAGGTCGCGAGAAGACTTGATTTCAAGGATGAAAACTCAATTCTTGCATCAGCTTACGAAGCCGGTGTTCCCGTTTTCAGTCCTGCAATTGCCGACAGCTCCATTGGCATAGCTGCCGCCTTAGCCAAAAGAGAAGTCGTAATAGACACAATTAAGGACGTGGAGGAGCTTACAGACATTGTTGCGAACTCCGAGAAAACCGGAGTTATTTACGTTGGTGGTGGGGTGCCGAAGAACTTCATCCAGCAGACTGAAGTTGTGGCGAGACTAAAAGGGCTGGATGTGAGGGGACACGAGTATGCCATACAGATAACTACAGACGTCCCTCAGTTTGGGGGTCTGAGCGGATGCACCTTTGAGGAGGGCATCAGCTGGGGGAAGATAAGCGATAAGGCGAAGAAGGTTCAGGTTAACTGCGACGCCACCATTGCTTTGCCAATTCTCGCTCACGGGCTAATTGGGATTAAGAGGCAGTGGTACCCTACCTTCAGCATGACGAATGAGGTTAGCCTACGTTAAGAACCATGAGATTTACAGTAAAAAGCTGCTCGGATTAAGGCTTGGGGAGAGGATAGAAAAGACTCTCCAGAGGGCAGGTTTTGACGTAATATTTTTTGATGAAATCTCGCTGGAAGAGGCTGAGGATTATTTAATCATCCTCGAGCCCGTTCTCATCCTTGAGAGGGACTTAAAGCTGGAAGGCAGAAAAATACTGGTTTCCGATGGTTTTACGGTAGGATACCTTTTTGGAGAGGATTTCAGAACCGTATTTGACGGTAACCTGCAATCGTCCATAGAAAAATACCTTTCCCTGAACAGTCTGGAAAGTTACGAGATATGGGCTATCAAACTCACAAACGAGAACTTCAAAACAGCAGAAAAGCTCCTTCTGAGTTCCCTCATTAAGGCTAAGAGGACAGGATTAAAGCCAGCTTATTACGATGGGTGGATTGCAAGAGAAATCAACAGGAAAGTCTCTCTCAGGATTTCAAGGCTTCTCGCCGACACCAGCGTTACTCCCAATCAGATTACGGTGTTTTCCTTTTTCCTTTCCATAGTAGGCTCAGCACTCTTTCTCCTTAACAGCTATTTCGCAACTCTTCTTGCTGGAGTAATCATCCAGCTGCACAGCATCATTGATGGTTGCGATGGGGAGATAGCGAGGCTCAAGTTTATGGAGTCCAAGTATGGTGCCTGGCTTGATGGCGTTCTCGACAGGTATTCTGATTTCATTATCGTTTTCTCAATAACCTACGCCCTCTCGGCCTCCAGTCCGGTTTACTGGATAGTCGGCTTTCTCGCTGCCTTCGCCTCACTCATGATTGCCTACACGGGAGACAAGTTTGTTGCCGCCTACAGGAGAACTTACAGCCCGGAAGGCTTAGAAATTCCAATTACGAGGGACGTTCGCCTTTTCATAATCTTTGCATGCTCTGTCGTTAACCTTCCCGCTTTGGCACTCGCTATTATTGCTTTAATCGGCAACATTGAGGTTTTGAGAAGGATTGTTGCACTAAGAAAGGATTGATACTGTAAATCTGAGAGTAGTGCAAAACTTTAATGATTAATTATTTTTCAACAAAATTTAAATTCCTTTTCTTTAAAGCAATGCTGAGGTGATAAAAACATGGCTGAGCAGGTCGTCTATGTCGGAAACAAGCCCGTGATGAACGCCGTGCGAGCTACACTGACACAGTTGAACGAGGGAGCGAGCGAGGTCGTTATTAAGGCGAGAGGTAGGGCTATCAGCAGGGCTGTAGATGTGGCAGAGATTGTCAGGAACAGATTCATGCCGGGAGTTCAGGTAAAAGAGATAAAGATTGACACAGAAGAACTGGATTCTGAACAGGGTAGAAGGTCAAACGTTTCTACAATTGAGATTGTCCTTGCTAAGTAAATGTTATAGGAAAATTTTTAATTTTTTAGCTTGCTAAATCCCACATGAATGTGGGATACCTCTGCACCTACACACCAAAAGAGTTAATCGATGCGGCTGGCTTCACCCCTGTGAGAATTTTTGCTGGTGATAGCCAAATCAGTCTCGCATCAGCTCATATTCAGAGCTATGCCTGTTCGCAGGCAAGAGGTAGCCTTGAGAGGGCGTTGAGAGGAGAGCTTGATGTTCAGGCGGTTGTTTTCACAAGGTGCTGCGACACTCTTATGAGGCTTGCGGACATCTGGGAGCGCAACACGGACATGAAGGTTTACAACCTCGAATTTCCAACGAGAATTGACGAAAAGAGCAAGAATTATTACTACAACGAGCTTCAGGACTTTCTGAAGGTTCTTGAGGATTGGGGAGGGGAGGTGAGTCTGGACAGTCTGCAGGAGAGCCTGAGGCTATACAACGAGCTTGAGCAAAAGCTCAGAAGACTTTTTGATATTAAAGCTGACTATGAAGCTGCGACGAGAGTTCAGGAGATGAATGTGAGGGATGCCCTCAGTTACGTTGATGAGAGGATCAAAAAGGCAGAGAAGGCGGAGAAAAGACCGAAAGTTCTGATAACTGGAAGTGTCTGTCCTTTCACAGAAGTTTACAAACTCTTTGAGGATGTGGGATTCACGCTTAAGGATGATATCTGCACGGGAACGAGATTCTTCACCTTCAACACACCTCTTAGAGAGATAAACTCTCTGGAGGAGGGGTTGAGGTTTATTGTCGACAAGTACTTTGAAAAGGCTCCCTGCCCGACAAAGCACTTCCCCAATGATGACAGATTCAATTACATCTTGGAGCTGGCAGAAGATTGTGATGGTGTGGTTTTCCTGCTTTTGAAGTTCTGCGAGCCCCACTTCTACGATTACCCCCAGCTCAAAGAAAAGCTGGAGGAGATGGGTAAGAAAGTTCTGCTTCTTGAGGTTGAATTCCCAATCGCATCATACGAGCAGCTTAGAACGAGAATAGAAGCATTCTACGAGGTGATAGCATGACCCTGAAGAAGCTGAAGGCTGCTGATAGAATGAAGCAGCTGATGGGCGGCTACTACATGATGGGAAAGCAGGCAGAAGTTAATGCGTGGATTACAAGCGGCGCTCCAGTTGAGCTGCTCTACGCCATGGACATCTACCCCGTTTATCCAGAAAATCACGGTGCTTTAATAGGTGCAGCCAAGCAAGGGCCGTATTTCAGCGACTTTGCCGAACGAAAGGGCTTTTCGAGAGATTTGTGTTCTTACGCCAGATGCGACATTGGCTGTGTTTTTGCTGGAACAAGCCCGATAGGTGGTTTACCCAGGCCAACTTTCCTTTTTGCGTGCAACAACATCTGCAACACTGTCGTGAAATGGTATCAGGTTCTCAGCAGGATTTTCAAGGTACCGCTCTTCCTTCTGGACACACCCTTTGTCAGAAAGGAAATGAAGGAAAGCTATGTTAGATACGTCCACGACCAGCTTTACGAATTTGTCGATTTCATGGAAAAAGTTACTGGAAGAGAAATGAGTGATTCAAAGCTCAGGGAGACGTTGGTTAAGTCGATTTCAGGCGTTAATGCCTATTCGGAGGTTCTGCACATGGCCAAATACAAGCCTTCACCGCTCACATGTTTTGATGCTTTCATCAACATGGCTCCCATTGTATGTTTGAGGGGTACTGACTATCCCGTGCAGTTTTACGCAGAAATGAAGAAGGAGCTTGAGGAGAGGGTGAGCAGAGGGGAGGGTGCGGTGGATAATGAGGAAATCAGACTCCTCTGGGATAACATTCCAGTTTGGTACAGGCTTAAGTGGTTTGCAGAGTTTTTTGCTGAGAGAAACTCAAGCCTCGTTGCTGACACCTACACAAATGCGTGGACGGGCTTCATTTCGATGGACAAGAGCGACATTTTCTGGAGCATGGCAGAGACCTATACCTTCATCTACCTCAACATAGGGCTTGAGCATATGGCAGAGGCTATAAACAGACTCATAGACTTCTACGACGTGGATGGGGTTGTGATTCACTCCAACAGGAGCTGCAAGCCCTACTCCTTCGGCCAGTATGAGTTGCAGAAGATGATTGATGCCCCTTCAGTGGTGATTGAGGCGGACATGGTTGATTCGAGGTCCTTCAGCGAAGCTCAGGTGGAGACGAGGCTTGAGGCTTTCCTCGAGATGCTCCGCTGAGGGAAAAGATGATTTCTGCTGGGATTGATATCGGCTCCCTGACTGCGAAGTGCGCCCTGCTTAAGGATGGGGAGCTTCTGGCTTACAGAGTAATCGGAGTTTCACCAAATCTCGAAAGGACGGCTGAAGAGGTGTTTGAGGAAACCATTAAAGTGGCCGGTGTGGAAAGGGAAGAAGTTGGAGCGGTGGTGGCAACTGGCTACGGAAGGAACAAAGTCAGCTTTGCTGACAAAAGGGTTACAGAGATAAGCTGCCACGCAAAGGGAGCGCTATACTTCATCCCCACTGCAAGAACGGTGATAGACATCGGCGGGCAGGACAGCAAGGTTATAGCCATCGAGAATGGAAAAGTGGCGGAGTTCGTGATGAACGACAAGTGTGCCGCTGGAACCGGTAGATTTCTGGAGGTCATGGCCTCAGCCCTCAACCTGAAAATTGAAGAGCTGGGAGATGTGGCGGAGAGGGCAGAGAGGCTTACAAAAATCTCCTCAACATGCACGGTCTTTGCCGAATCTGAGGTTATAAGCCATCTGGCCTCAGGAGAAAGGGTTGAGGATATTGTTGCCGGCATTCACGAGGCAATTGCGTCAAGAATTGCTGCAATGGCGAGAAGAGTCAGAATTGAACCCGATGTTGTTTTGACGGGTGGCGTGGCAAAAAATAAGGCGGTGAAAAAGGCCTTTGAGAGAATACTGGGGATGGAGGTTAAGATTCCGCCTGAACCGCAGATTGTAGGGGCTGTAGGGGCAGCACTCTTTGCTTACTCCTGAAGCTGCTTCAGTGTGTGAAGCATGCGGTGCAGGGTGGTGATGAAGCCAAGCACTGCCACAATCCACAGCGTTGCTGCATAAACGCTCACTGCATTACCGCTGGCATAGCCGTAGAGCAGTCCCACCATTATAATGGCAAGCCTTGTGTCTCTTCCACCAATTCCAACCTTACAATCTGCTCCCGCCGCTTCTGCCATCGCTCTGGTTATGCTTACACCAAAAGAGCCAACCACCGCCATAAAGCCTGCAAGCCAGAGCTCTGAAGGATAAAGGTAAACCATCCCAATGACGATGGCAGCATCAACAAACCTGTCGAAGACTCTGTCGAGGTACGCTCCGCTCCTCGTAACTCTCCCTGTCAGCCTTGCCAGATCTCCGTCAGTGCAGTCCAGAATTTGGGATATGAAGAGAGTTAGCACGCCACAGTATATTTCACCTGCTGCAATGACCGCTGCTCCAAGTCCTGCGAGTGTGGCAAAAACGGTGATGAAATTTGGTGAAACGCCTGTTTTCGAGAGAATTCTTGCCAGAGGTCGGGAAAACCTCCGATATGCCAGTTCTGTCAGCAGATACTCCCATTTAATTTAAATCACCTCCTTATGGGTAATTTTAAATAACTCTCCTTTTAACATTTTTCATGGAGGCAGTAATTCTCGCTGCAGGCTTTGGGTCAAGGTTAGGTCATCACACCCGCGAAATCCCTAAGGCTCTCCTGAAAATTGGAAAAAGACCGTTGATATACTACGCGGTTCAGACTCTGATGCAAAACGGTATCAGGGATGTTGTAGTGGTTACGGGACACAAGGGATACGTATTGAGGGAGTATCTTTCGCAGTTTGACCTCAATTTCAAATTCGTGCACAACAGCCTTTACAAGAAAACCAACAACATCTACAGCCTGTATCTGGCAATGGACTACGTGAGCAAGGGATTTTACATTCTGAACTCCGACGTTCTTTTCCATCCCGGCATCTTTCGGGAACTGCACTCCTCCACGAAGGAAAACCTGATACTGTCTGTTGACACGTTCAAGGAGCTTGGAGAGGAGGAAATGAAGGTCAAAATAGAGAATGGAGTTGTTAAGAGAATAAGCAAGCTGCTCAAACCTTCAGAAGCTGATGGGGAGTATATAGGCATTGCAAGAGTTGAGAAAGAAGTTGTGGACGAGCTTTACAACCACGTTGCGAGGGTTATGGAAGAAAAAGGGAGGAGAGTGTTCTACGAGGAGGCCTTTCAGTCCATGATGGACGATGGCGTTGCTGTGAACTACGAGACAACCAGAGGGCTCCCGTGGATTGAAATTGACACCCCCTCAGACCTGATGATTGCCAGACACGAAATATATCCAAAAATCCAGTTTTGAGAAAAAGAAATATAGGCCCATTTTTTACTTGAAGCATGGCAATCGGTTTTACCTTTACCGAGGAGCAGGAGGACATCAGGAGGGCTGCGAGGGAGTTTGCTGAGAAGGAGTTCACGCCTGAACTGGCGAGGGAGTGCGACAGGGAGGAGAAGTTTCCATGGGAGTTGTGGAAGAAGTGCGCAAAGCTCGGTTTCCATGCGGTGGACATCCCTGAGGAGTATGGCGGTGGTGGGTACGGGCCCATAGAAAAGATGATTGTGATGGAAGAGTTCTCAGCCGTCAACCCCGGCCTCGGCGTTGCGATTCTGCTCCCTACCTTCGGTTTCGAGATTCTCGCTCTCCACGGCAGCGAGGAGCAGAAGGAAAAGTGGCTGACGAAGCTTGCGAGAGGAGACGTCATAATGGGAATGGCCAACACCGAGCCTGATGCGGGCAGCGATGCTGCAAACATAAAGACGAGGGCCGTAAAGGACGGAGACGAGTGGGTGATTAACGGGACGAAGCAGTTTATCAGCAACGGCTCCATTG
>DAINRD010000005.1:0-7617 GCA_036742095.1 Archaeoglobus sp.
CAGGCCCGGAAATCAAAAATAGTGAAATACAAATAAAATTAAATCTCTTTTTCCGTTTCCCTGTACAATCAAAGTGTCAATCGTGGTCCAAAAAGAGACTGAAAACTTTATCTTTGTTCGATAAAAAAATAGGGTGCCGCGAAAGTTTTTTATACAAATTTAGCAAACCAGAATCCGTGGTTGAATACGCAGTTGAATTGGAGGACATTTCCAAGACGTACGACGGGTTTGAAGTGCTCAAGGACGTAACTCTGAGAGTAAAATCGGGAGAGTTCTTCTCGCTGCTTGGCCCCAGCGGCTCTGGAAAGACGACAATAATAAGGCTTATTGCCGGCCTTGCAAAGCCCGATAAGGGCTGTGTTAAGATAATGGGGGATGACTGCACTTTTTTGCCCCCCTACAGGCGTAAAGTTGGGATGGTTTTTCAAAATCTTGCCCTCTTCCCTCACCTCAACGTTTTCGAGAACGTAGCTTACGGTTTGAGATTAAGAAAGGTGCCAGAGGATGAAATAAAGGAGAGAGTTTACCGGTACCTCGAACTGGTTAATCTCAATCCAGAAATCTATGCAAAGAGGAGGATAGACCAGCTATCTGGAGGACAGCAGCAGAGGGTGGCCATTGCAAGAGCGCTGGTCACAGAACCTTCAATTCTTCTCCTTGATGAGCCGCTCGGTGCTCTCGATTTGAAAATAAGACAGCACATGATTTCCGAGCTTAAAAGGATTCAGAAAACTCTCAAAACCACTTTCATCTACGTGACCCACGACCAGAGCGAGGCTCTGCTTCTCTCGGACAGGTTAGCTGTTCTCAACGAGGGTGTTATTCACCAGATTGGCTCCCCCAAGGAAATTTACGAGAGTCCAAGAACAAGATTCGTAGCCTCCTTCATAGGCGAGACGAACTTCCTGAAAGCTGAGATTTGTGATGGTGAAGTCATGTGCGAGCTGGGAAAGGTGAAGATTTATGGCCTTGATGGCTTGAAGGAGTTCTGGATTTCCATCAGACCTGAGAAGCTTAAAATCAACCGGCCTGCGGAGAACACCTTTGAGGCTGTTGTGGAGGACATCGGATATCTTGGGAGCTTCCTGATGGTGAAGTTAAGGGCGGGAAATACACACGTAAAGGCTCTGGCTCCCTCCTATGTTAATATTAGGGAAGGAGAGAGTGTAGTTGTGGGCTGGGACAGCAGAGATGCGGTGATTCTTGAGGCATGAAGCTGGGACTGCCGTCCATTGCTTTTTTAATTGCCTTCTTCTACATCCCCTTCGCCATCGTCATCCTCTACGCCTTTGGATACCCAGAATACACCCTGAAACATTTCAGAGACATTCTGAATCCAATATACGGCCAGTACATACTGAACTCCGTGGTAATCGCCACACTAACCACCGTGTTGTGCCTGATAATTTCTTATCCCGTAGCCTACTACATCGCACTGAAATCGACAAAGTGGAAAAACGCTCTGCTCGTGGCCGTGATACTGCCTTTCTGGATCAGCTTTCTCCTCAGAACCTACGCATTGATGACTATACTTTCCAAAATCGGAGTTCTATTCACCTTCACCGCCGTTATAATCGGAATGGTTTACGACTACCTCCCCTTCATGATACTCCCCCTCTACACCTCCCTTGAGAGATTGAAAGTCAGCACAATCGAAGCTTCCTACGTTCTTGGTGCAACACCTCTGAAAACCTTCTTCAAGGTCGTTCTTCCCCTTTCAAAGCAGGGAATGATTGCAGGTGTGTTTCTCGTGTTTGTCCCATCGCTGGGAGAGTTCGTGGTTCCAGCAATGCTCGGAGGAGTGTCAGTTTCGACCCTCGGAACGCTGACGTGGGAGCTGTTCATTCGATACCACAACTGGTGGAGAGGTTCGGCACTTTCGGTTATCTACATCGCCGTGGTCTTTGCCTTCACGATGTACTACGTCAGAAAAGTTGGGAGGCTGGAAATATGATACTCAGAGCCATTACAATTGCGGTTTTTGCCTTCCTCTACATCCCAATAATTCTGATGGTATTCTTCTCCTTTTACGACGACGGGAAGTTCACTCTGGAAAACTACGCCGCTATTGTTGAAGACAGGGAGATTATTTCGGGATTTTTCAACAGCCTCAGTGTGGCGCTGCTTTCCACCTTTATTTCCGTAATTCTCGGCACTATAGCTGCCTATGGATTTGCCAGAAGGCAGAGCAGACTTGAATCCATTTTCTACCCACCAATCATAATTCCTGAGATTACCGAAGCTGTCTCCCTTCTGCTTTTCTTCATCCTTCTTGGCTTTCCTCTCGGATTCTACTCGGTTCTTATTGGCCATACAGCCTTCAACGTGGCTTTCGTTTACATAATAGTCTATGCAAGAAGCTCAAGCCTGGAAAAGGAGCTTGAAGAGGCTTCATACATTCTTGGAGCCAACGAAATCCAGACCTTCAGGAAGGTGACGCTTCCACTGCTAATGCCGGGCATCATTGCTGCTTCACTCATAGCCTTCACATTATCATGGGATAATTTCATAAAAACCGTTTTTACAACAGGTCCCGGATTCGAGACCCTCCCGCTAATAATATGGTCACAGGCAGCGAGAGGAGTTGTCAGCCCGACAATAAACGCTCTCGCCTCCCTGATGATTATAATCTCCTTCCTGATGTCTTACATTTACGTCAGGATTACCATGAAGATGAGATAAAGTATTTATTCAAAGAAGAGTGATTTACTGCATGCCAAGAATGACGAGGAGACGTTTTCTTGGAGCAACTGCAGGTATAGCAGCTATGAGCCTTTTTGGACTATCTCTGAGGACTCAAAGAGTTAGAGCAGCTGAAAACGGGCTTAGAATCTGGAACTGGTCTTACTACATAGACGAAACCCTTCTCGACGAGTTTGCCGAGCACGCTGGTATTCCGAGAGAGAGCATCGTTTACGACGAGTACGACGACCCCAATATCGTCCTTTCGAGGCTCGAAGCTGGAAAGAGCGGTTACGACGTTGTGATTATCCCGGACTACATCGTCGACATTGCGTTGAGAGAGGGCCTGCTGATGGAGCTTGACAAGAACAAGATTCCCAACTACAGCCTGCTGGACTCCAAATTCCGCTCCACCACCTACGACCCCGAAGGGAAGTACAGCGCGGTTTACATGTGGGGCTCCACTGGATTCGGCTACAGAACCGACCTCGCAGAGAAGGTAACAACCTTAAAGCAGATATTCGATCCTGACTATGGCTATCTCAAGAAATACAGCAAAAAGATTACGATGCTCGAAGAGCCCCTTGAAATCATCCTCTCGTGCAAGGCTTACCTTGGAAGGGCGATGGACGACTGGACCGACAGAACCCTTCAGGAGATAAAGGAGGTGCTGATAAAGCAGAAGCCCTACATCGCCGCTTATGCAGGGGCAAGTGTTTACGTCGAGGGTCTGAAAAACGGAAGTATCTACGTTGCCCACGCATACAATGGAGACATCATAAGGCTTCAGGATGAGGAGGGAGTGCAGGAGGCAAGCTTTTCAATTCCAGAGGAGGGTGGGACTCTCTGGACGGACAACATGTGCATTCCAAAGGACGCTCCCAACGCAGAACTCGCCCACGAGTTCATAAACTTCATGCTTGACCCTGAGATTTCGGGAAGAAACTCAGACTACATTAAGTACGCTTCCCCTGTCAAGGATGCAAGGAATTACCTAAGCGAGGAGGTTCTCAACAATCCTGCCGTGTATCCTCCAGAAGAGATTATGAAGAAAATGTGGTACACCCCATCAATTGACGACGCAACGAGGGAGAAAATCGAGAACCTGATGATTGAGGTGAAGGCTGGGACGATTGAGGTGAAGTCTGGAGAAACAGGCAGAGTTCCGGGCTTTGAGGTTGGAGCTGCTTTAACAGCCTTAGGAGCTGCTTCCCTCCTCAGGAGAAGACTGGGCTGAGAGCTTCATTTTTTATATTTCCACGATTGAGGTTTCATCTCCTTCAGACTTGGAAGGCGGGTCCGCGGAAAAACAAAAGTGTCTGAAGTCCTTTTAAGCATTATTTACTCCTCAGCCCCCCTAAGCTCCTCAAGCAGCTTGCAAGCCTGACAGATACGCCTTGGAGTGGGCTCACCGCACCTCTCACACCTTTTGAGGTCAACCTGCGGATAAATCTCCTTGAGGCAGGGGATTAGCTTTTCAAAGCTGCTCATGACTGAGAACTTCCTCCCCGGATACCTGTTCTCGAAGTCGTAGAGGAAATCCCTGACTGCAGCCCTTACGGGGAAGTGGCTGTAGGGGCACTCGTCGAAGTCCATTGGGAGCTCATGCAAAAATCCGTAAACCACAACCTCCTTTTCGTAAATGTAGCGGAAGGGCTTGATCCTCACCACCAAACCTTCCTGAACCCTCTGGGGAATTAGCCTTGCCATCCTCTCCATGTCCGCATTGAGGAAGTTGAGCAGAATGGTCTGAGTCTCATCATCGAGGTTGTGGCCCGTTGCAAGCTTCGTTGCTCCCATCTCCCTCGCTGTTCTGTTGAGCAGATACTTCCTGAAGACTCCGCAGTAGGTGCAGGGCTTTTTATCCCCCCTCTTCACCATCTCGTCCAAGGTCATCCCAAGGCTATCTTCAAAGGAAACAACAACATGCTCCATTCCCAGCTGCTCTGTAACTTTCCTCGCAATCTCAACCGTTGGAGGGCGGTAGCCAGCGATGCCCTCGTCAATGGTTATGGCAAAAAACTCCAGATCGCTCCTGAATCCGTATAGCTTGTTCAGAACGAAGGCGAGAGTTATGCTGTCCTTGCCCCCACTGAGGGCGATGGCAATCCTGTCGCCCTTCTGTATCATGTCGTACTTCTTAACAGCAAGCTTTACTCTCCTCTCGAAGTCCTCCACGAAGTGCCTCTTGCAGAGGTGCCTGTTCGCGTGTCTCTGGAAAATTACGGCCCTTCTGTCGCACTTTGAGCACTTAATCATACCTCTCGCAGATTTGCCCTGCTGTAAATCGTCTCTGCTTCTTCGACGCCCTCAATTTCTGTAACCTTCGCCCTTATCTCCTCTATGGGCTCCCTCGTTACGGCGTGAACCATGAAGTAAATCGGATAGTTCCACTTCTCGCTAACAACCCTCTCAATGAGGTGAGTTATCTGCGGGAATTTCTCCAGAAGCTGCATCGCCACCTTCTCAGGCTTGGTCGAGAGCTTCAAGACCGTCATTCCGTTTTCCCTGAAACCGACCTTCCTCTCCCTCAGCACTCCGCTGAAGTCCCTGCCCACGCCCTTTCTCATCAGCTCTTCTAAGATGTCAACAACTTCCTCTTCCGAGTAGTTGAACTTAGCGAATGGCCTTTCAGCGACATCCAGAGACTCTAAGGCTCTCACAAAATCCTCTTCAAAGCCCAAATCCCTGACAAGGGGGATATTTTCAGGTTCAAGCCCCCTGTTGCTCCACGAAACGCCCTTAGTCAGGTCATACTTAACGTCCATCTTGTAAACCCTTTTCGTTGGCAGAATAACGTATTCCTCCACTCCACACTCCTCTGCAAGGCTGGAGATGAGAGCCTCAATTTCCTCCACGTCCCTTCCCTTAACAGTGAACCAGATGTTGTAGTAAGCATCCCTCAAAAAGTTGTGCTTAACTCTAAACTCGTCATGGACGTTAATCTTTGCGGCAACCTCCCTTACATTCTCAGCCTTAAAACCAACCAGCGCAGCTCGCTTGTAATTTGAAAAAGCCCTGTAGTTCAGATTCAGCCCGTACCTCTTCACCACTCCCCGCTCAATGTACTCCCTCACAGCTCTAATCACGTCCTCAGGCTTCCTGCCCAGCTTCTCTGCCAGATCGACAAATGGTGTGGTGGAGAGAGGAAGTTCATACTGCAGGGCCATAAGGAGTTCAACGTCAAGCTTCAAAACTGAATCCCCTCCTCCTCAGCTTTCTTTTTTCCGGAAACATACTCCTGGACAATTTCCTCAACCAGCTTCTTCGCCTCCTCAACCCTTCCAGAGTTAACCAGCTCCAGAAACATCTCATCTTTGCTGACAATCGGATAAAGCTTCATTCTCAACTCCACGGGAACGTTGTTGGACTTCATGTAGCTTTTCAGGTAATCCATTGCCTCCAGAAAGGTTATCAGGTCCTCCCGCCCCTCAAGGGCCTCCTGAAAGAGGTCTCTCACCTTCCTCGCAACAACCCCGCTCTTGCCCTCCGTCGTTACCGCAAACCGTATACCCTCCTTCCCGCCCTCGAAGGGCACAACTACTTCCGTTTTCACCGCATCGTTGGCAAGGTTGACCATTGCCCTGTATTTTGATGCGGCTTCAATTATTTTCTCATTAAACTCCTTACTGCCTATGGCCACAACAATCAAATCAAAATTTTTGGCTATGTTCTCAAAATCGAGCTCTTCGGCTGAAGCCTCAACAAGCTTAACCTCTCCTCTCTCAGACATCATCCTGAGCTCATCGCTAAACTCCTCACTGAAAACGGTAACTTCGGCTCCTACTTCAAGAAATTTCTTCGCCCTGAGAGTTCCAACTCCCCCTCCACCAATTACAGCAACCTTTTTCCCTGAAAATTCAATGTAAAGGGGAATCCTCATTGAGTTATAAAGAGAGTCGTGTGGTTTAAAGTATTTCCCCCACCAGCTCACAGTCGTAGCCGCTGAGGTCTTCTGCAGAGGTTAAAACAATCGCCGTTGCGGGGCAGCCTCCCCTCTTATCAAACAGCATTGCCTTTCCTCCAGCCAATGCAGCTGCATAATCCGCCACCTCCTGCAATCCATCGCTCTTAACCGGAAAAATCGCAGAAGCTTTTCCCTCCCTGACCAGCCCCACCAGCCTTTCCACATCCGCCATGTTAAGTAGGTGTTCCTCACTCAACTCAGGCCCATTTACGCTGTTTCCAAAAAAGTAAATTCTGTCCCCTCTCCTCGGAGAGTTGCGAGTGCTCATGTCCCTTAAGCCAACAACAGTGGCAACGAAGCCGCTCTGTTTGGTCTCAAAGAACTCCTCGTAGCCAGAAAGCATGGTGCGAACCTTCATTCTTTCCCTTACAGCCTCGGAAAACATCCTGAAGAAGTTGTGAGTGTAGAGGAAGTCGCAGGTTGAGGTTAGCATCACCAGTAGCGGCGTGATGAACCTGCAGTAGGTCTCCACTGCAACCTGATTGGCCATAACCTCAGCCACAAAGCCCAGATCCCTCCTGAAGTCCAGCTCAAGCTCCCCAACACCGCCGTAAGAGACGCTTAGCACGCTGACAGAGGTCAGATTGCCGAGGTCAACGTTAACGGCATTTCTCTCCTCGTAAACGTCAACGTTCCTCATAGGCAAAGATGGCTTGAAGTAGAAGCCTATGTTCTCAAGCAGAGACAGATAGAGGGCTATGGAGCTCCTGATAATCTCAGACCTCGACTGAAGGGTTTTCCTCGCCACCTCGTCGATTTTCTCTATTAACTCCTCCTCAAGCCTTAACGAGACCAGCTTCACACTTTCGTATTACATTCGCATTACTTAAGCCTACCCCCTTTGTTTCCTGTGGAAAATGTGGAAAAGGATTAAGAGGGGCAAATTCGGAGACAGGAGCTTTATAATGCATTGTTTATGAATGGGAGTGCAGAAAGATGGAGAAGTGAAATTTAAAGCTGTAAGAACC
>DAINRD010000005.1:7627-15400 GCA_036742095.1 Archaeoglobus sp.
GATTTCAGAAATAAAAATTTGCGCAAAAAAGTTTATTTTGGAAATGGGTTGGAGAAATTAGTTTTTTGATTTTAGTCTACAGGAATTGGCTAAATTTTACGATTTGGCTTAAATTTCGCCCAATTAGATGACACCAAATAAAGTTGCAGGAGCGTCTTAACCTCTTCAAGCTTTCCGGAGCTAACCAGCTTCAGAAATGTGTCATCTTTGCTGAGAATCGTAAAACTTCATTCTAAGCTGATTCTCTTCTAAAGAAAATTAAACGTCCTCCCTCAGCACATGTTCAAGAGACTGCACAGGAGAAGAAAACTTACCATATCCAGAAGGGCTGAGAATGCTTACTGAGTAAGAGACCGTTTTCGCTATAAACCAATTACCTCGCCTAACCATTAACCAGACAGCTTTTGGATAAGTTTGGGAGCTGCAGATGCCACGACGTTCAGATGAAGCTTGTGGGGAGAGGCTTTCGACCTCTGGAATCTCCAGCAGCTTAAGGACGCTGCGAAGAGTGGAGTGTTCGAGCACTGCTCCAATGTTGTTGCCTGTACAGCAAAGAAGGTGGTTGAGATAATTGATAGGAATATGGAAAGATGAGCTTAAGGGTTTCAGAATCTGAAAGCTTTAGATTGTGCTTGCAAGGAAATTTTAACAGCTACTTAGATTTTTCCTAACATTGGGAAGACCTTGATTCCACTCGGGATTTTAGGGGCCCCTCTAAGTTCCCACATCAAATTTTGGCGAGTTAATGTTATTTCCGAGATTAACCCAGCCCTCAAGATGCTCGACATCAGAATGGCGTTGGGAACTTTCTGAACCTATTGACCCGACCGTAGCCCGAATGGAACAATTTGGTCCCGTAAAATCACTGTAGCAAACCTTAAATTAAAGAAATTTAACTTTAAAACATGATTGTTTTGATAACAGGAGCGTCTTCCGGGATAGGAAAGGCCTGTTTTGAGCATCTATCTTCAAAAGGCTTCACGGTTTATGGAACGAGCAGAAAAGCGAAT
The DNA here is from genome assembly GCA_036742095.1 of Archaeoglobus sp. Classification (GTDB taxonomy): domain Archaea; phylum Halobacteriota; class Archaeoglobi; order Archaeoglobales; family Archaeoglobaceae; genus Archaeoglobus. The sequence continues at coordinate 8,638 of DAINRD010000005.1, forward strand.
CTCCCACCGGAAGATGGATTGATTCAAATGGACGTGAGAGACGACGAATCCGTGAGAAGGTGTGTTGACTATATTGTGGAAAAAGAGGGTAGAATAGACGTTGTTGTCAACAACGCTGGAATTGGGCTTGCTGGGGCGGTTGAGGAGACGAGTATCGAGGAGGCTAAAAATATTTTTGAAACAAACTTTTTTGGAGTTCACAGAGTTTGCAGGGTTGTTCTGCCAATAATGAGGAGGCAGAGAAGCGGGTTGATTGTGAATATAAGCTCAATAATGGGTCTGATCGCTCTGCCTTTTCAGGCCTTTTACAGTGCAACCAAGTTTGCACTTGAGGATACACAGAAGCTCTGCGCATGGAGGTAAAACCCTTCGGAATAAGAGTTGTTTTGATTGAACCGGGAGACATAAACACACCCTTCGTTGACAACAGGTCGTTCGTCAAAAATAGGGTTGAGGATTACAGGCCATACTTTGAAAAGGTAATGGAGATTGTAGAGAGGGATGAAAGGGGCGGCTCACCTCCGGAGGTAGTTGCGAAGTTGCTGGAAAAGATAATAAGAACGAAGAATCCAAGGCCAAGATACAGGGTTGGGCCTTTCGTGGAGAGATTTGCAGCGAACATAAAGGGGCTTATTCCGGACAGTATTTTTGAGAAGCTGGTGATGAAAAACTATGGAATGATGTAAAGAGGGGTTCAACAGTTGCATGAGGCCTCCTGGGAAGGCAGGATTGTTTTAAAGCATAATTTGAGGGAGTTTCAGGGTTTTGGGTCTAACAGGAATGGTAGATGTTGTGCGAACTTTTCGTCTCCTTTCGCTGGAATAACGGGGATTTTCATTTGAATGACTTGAAATTTAGGGTTGTGAAGTTTTATTCTGTTAGAGGGGAAGGTGGATAAGCTCATTGTTCGCTTCACAGAGACAAGTGGAAGGAGATTGAGTTAAGCGTTGAAAGAACACCCTAAAAATGTTTAAAAGACTTTAAGACGAAATCGCCTCAACGCAACTTCATGAAAAGCATGCCAGCACCTTCTCTTTCCATGCGTGCCTCTCCAACCTTCCTGAATCCCTCTACTGCAGCGGTGGAGCCCTCAATGTCCATCCCCGAGAACTCACAGTCAGCTTTGGCAGCAGAAAATAACGTTCCATCCCACTCTATTAGCCCCAAGCTCTTTGGCTTTACCTCCTCCGCACCAAACACTTTCAGTAGGCAGCGCCCTCAAAAAGGCCTTATGAGGAGGCTCATTTGGGGCTTAACAAATGTTTTACTCAATCAAACCCAAAGAACAATAGTTTACTCCTACAAGAATTCGCCCAAGTCCACTCTCGTACAAAAACTTCTCTCTACTCTTGGCTGCAACGAACTGAGTTCTATGACCTGTAATAATCCATCAGAAATTCTATACTCACTGAATCCCCCTAAAAGAACCTTTTGTGCTTAATAAACACTAAACCGCTCATTCTTTTGGCAAAACAACAGACACATTACTTTTTTTCAAGCCTCTCCTGACCAAATCTCTGTAAAGTTCTCTCAACCTTTCCAGCCCCTCTCCCTCAAATATCACCACTCCCTCAGCAAGAGCATCGACGATGGTAGGATTCCCCTTTTTCAGCATTTCAAAAGCCTCTTCGAGCGTGTAGGGGTGGGGCTCAATTTTAGAATCGAGAATTTCGAGCAGTCTGCCAATCCTGTCAATGTACTTATCTTTGAAATCGGCTATTATGAGCAAATCGTAGTCACTCCATGGTTTGAAGTCTCCTCTCGCTCTGGAACCGAAGAGAATTGCAGCATGAACTTTCCAACGCTCCCCGACCTTCTCAACCTCTTTCCGAAGCCAGAATTTTTCCTGCATATTCCAGCACCTTCTCAGCCGCTTTGATGGCCCTTTCGGATGTTTCTGCATCGTAGGCTTCGTGGGGAGTTCCGGAAGGGTGTGCATCAGGATACCTTGAGGGAATGTAGTGTCTGTCCAGTTCTCTGGCATAGGTTAGCAGCTTTTCATCCCTTTCCCCAACACTTTCAAAGAATCTCTCGAGCATTTCTCTGATGCTATGTCCCCAAGGTGACTCATTAGCAAAATAGAGGAGGGCTTTTACCGCCTTCTCTCCAGCCTGATGAGCGTAAAAAGAGGATGCATTGTACCTCCCCCTTTCATGCAGAATTTTGGCAGTTTCAATATCCCAGCTCGCCTCTTTAAACCATCTTTCCGCTTCTCTGCTCATTCATTGATAAATAGATGTTCAACAATAAAAGCTTTCCAGTCAACGGAACGTTTAAGATAGAGAAATCGCCTTTAAATTTATGCAACTTCCAAAGGGCATCAGAAAGAAGGTGGCCCTGCCCCCATCAACCCCCGTCTTCACGGGCGAGAAAAAGGTTGAAAGGCCCAGAATTATCGCCGCAATCTATGATGAGCAGACAGTTGAGATTAAAGAACTCGATTTATCCGAGCTCTTGTCACTCAAAATCGACAGAAAACTCTGGGTTGATGTTGTGGGTTTGCATGATGAGGAGTTAATCAGGAAAACTTGCGAGCTCTTCTCAATTCACCCCCTCGTCACTGAGGACATTTTGAATACTGCCCAGAGGGTTAAGATTGAGGATTACGGCGACCAAATCTTCGTTGTGATGAAAATTGTTGCCTTCAACAACTCACTGGAGCTGGATCAGATTGGAATTGTCATAAGGCAAAACGTACTGCTGACATTCAGGGAGAGGGATTACGAGTTCGTTAAAGCAATTCATCAGAGGCTTCAGAAGGGGGGCAGAATAAGAAGGCTTGGAGTTGACTATCTTGGTTATGCGGTGATGGATGCGATAGTTGACAGCTACTTCGTCGAGCTGCTGAAGATTGCCGAAAAAATGGAAATGCTTGAGGACGAGGTTTTTGTAAATCCAAGGAGCGAGCTGATTCAGGAGATTCATGGGATTAAGAGGGCGATTCTCGCCTTCAGAAATGCAGTATGGCCCCTCAGAGATGTTCTCAGCTTCTTCACAAGGGTTGAGCATGAGTTAATTGGCGATGAGGTGAAGGTTTACTACAGGGACTGCTATGACCATGCGGTAAGGATCATAGAGGTTCTGGAAACGCAGAGGGAGCTGGCGGTGAGCATGAGGGATGTGTATCTTTCATCTATAAGCAACAAGCTGAACGAAATTATGAAGGTTCTGACGATGATTGCAACCATCTTCATCCCCCTCAGCTTCATCGCAGGTGTTTACGGGATGAACTTTGTCAATATGCCGGAGCTCGAATGGGAGTATGGTTACTATGCTGTTCTCACCGCAATGACTTTAATTGCTCTGTTGATGGTTGCCTTCTTCAGGAGGAAAGGCTGGCTGTGAAATTGTGTTACTCATGTATCAAAAGGGGGATATAGATGAGAAAGATTGTTGTTAGAGCGAGAAAAGAGGATCTGGATAAGGTAAAGGAGTTCCTCGAAAAAGAAAAACTCCAGCACTACGTTTATGAAGACAGACTGGAATGCTATGTTCTTGATTCTCAAACAGAACAGGTTGTGCAGAAGATTAAAGAGCTCATTGACCTCAGATATTCTCAGAGCGTTATAGAGGTTTTGAAACCAGAGTTTGTCGTTTCGATAAAGTCGAGAGATGAAAAGCCAGAGGAGAGAACTCCCATCGAGATTCTGATGGAAAACGTAAAGCGATTCTCAGAATTCGATCCAGAAATAGTGCTTCTCACAGCTCTTGCGAGTGTTGTTGCCTTCTCAGGCTTGGCTCTCAACAACGCGGTAATCATCATAGGTGCGATGCTCCTCTCTCCATTGCTCGGTCCCATACACGGATTCACGATTTTCCTCTCTGCCGGAAAAATCAGGCCGGCATTTGGCTGTCTCAGAAATCTTGTTGCCAACCTTCTTTCAGCTATGGCTGTCTCGGCTTTAATTGCAATGTTTTTCTACAATCCAGCCATTTTAAACGATGAGATAGCTTTGAGGACAGTTTCAAATCCCTACTACACGATTATGGCAATCGCCCTCGGCGTTGCCTCTTTGCTATCAATCTCAAAAGGTGTGGCTGAGAGCGTTGCTGGTGTGGCTGTTGCAGCCTCGCTTGTCCCGCCAGCAGTTGTTTCTGGAATGCTCGTGTGGGGCTACCCCATTCTGGCTTTCAGAGCTTTCGTTGTTATGCTGGAAAACGTCGTGGGGCTGCTTTTTGGAGGTATAATAGCAGTGCAGCTACTCGAAGTGAAGCCAACGAAGTACTACGAGCGAAAAGTTGCGGCTCAGTACATTTTCAGGAGCATCGTTGCTCTTGTAGCTTTGATAATTCTCCTGCTTTTGCTGTCTGAGGTTTGAAAATTTTCCCCTTTCAGTTTCAATAAGCTCTCCGCTCTGAACCTACCCTTTGTCACATTCCCGATTTTCATTTCTTAAACCTTTCATCTTCAAGGAAATTATTTATTGAAATACGCACAACAAGAAACATGTCGGTGAAAGGTGAAGTTCTCGACAAACTTTCCGTACTCGTGAACTCCGCCTTTGGTTTGGTTGCTGCATTGGCTTGGAACGACGCTGTTAAAGCGCTATTTAAGTATGCCTTCGGCACAACAGAGAACCTCGCCGCAATGTTTGCTTACGCATTTTTTGTAACAGTTCTGGCAGTCGTCTTTTCAATATGGGTTGGAAGGGCTGTTGCAAGGGCTAAGGGTTAAGAAGATAAATTTGAAAATGGATTTGATTTACGCTAAATTCAAGAATTGCTGAGACATAAACGTTATAAACGACGAAGCTGTAACCAATGTTAGCAATAAGGAGTTGAGTAAGGATAGCAGTCCGTTGGACATGGTGGGGGTGGTAAATATTAGAAAGAGCCCATATGCAATGCAGATACAACCCCAATTAGGGGGCAATATATTATTGCATGAATACTATACGAAATTTAGCTCTGTGGCTATAAAGGATTAAAATACGAAAAATTGGGGGTGTGAAAAATGAGAAGAATACTGATAGATGTGGATAAGAAAGAAATTAAAGAAATTATACCTGAACTTGAATCTGGAAAGTATATACTTCCATCTTTTCAAAGACAATATGTATGGGATGAGGATGATATTAAAGATTTAATTGACTCAATAATTAATAATTACCCAATAGGAACGATAATTCTATGGAAACCATCGAATTCTTCTTTAACCGAAATAGATCCTTTTTCGAAACCTCTAATTGATGTAGATGGTAAAAAACCAGCAGAAACTTTTTACGTTATTGATGGACAACAAAGACTTACATCTCTGTTGTTGTTATTCAAAGATTGGGAAATATCACGAGGTGGAGAAAAAATAAAGTGTGAAGTTCCCATAACATACAATCCCGCAAACCAAAAGTTTTACAAGAGTAAAACGAGAGGTATTAATTTATCTAATCTAATCAAAGCTTTTTGGTTAAAAGATAAGGAGATGCTTCGAAAACTCATGGATGAGACTCCAAGTGAACAATTTGATGATATGATGGAAAAAATAAACAGAATTTTGGAATATAAGCTTCCAATATATGTTATGAAAACATATGAGGAGAACGAACATACCTTTTTGGATATGGCAGAGGCGTTCATTAGAGTAAATAGATACGGGGTACGGATAGGAAACTTGGAGCTTATGTTATCATTTTTGGCAGGTGCTATAAGTGGCGATTTAAAAGAAAGAGTTCATGAGCTTTATGAGAATCTTTATGATTTATTTGAAATAGAGCTACAACCTGTTATACGATTTGCATTTTCAAATTTCGGACTCAGGCAAACTCAGATATCCAAAGTAAATCAGTTTAAGGCTAATATTGAAAAAATAAAAAAGGTTCCTCTAGCAGATGCAGACGCTATTTTCAAAAAATGCAACAAGTCCATGAAGGTGACTATTGATCTACTTAATGAAGAATTAGGTATATCAAATTCAAGATTGTTACCTTCACAAATACCATTGATTACTATATCCGCATACATGTATCATAAGAATATTAGCAACATAGAAGAACTTGAAGAATGCGATGTTAAAAACATTATAAATTGGTTCATTTTAACAAGTTTTAATGGATACTATAGCTCTGCAACGGATACAAAATTAGATGAGGATCTAGACGCAGTGAAATCTTCAGATATTTTCCCAATAGATCAATTAATTGAAAATATGAGAAAAAGAAAAGCCAAGATAAAGATTTCAGAAGAGGATATAAAGAGAGGTCTAAAAATCAATGTGCTTAGGAGAGAAGGAAGAGCGTATTTATATATACTCTATATTCTCTTAGTGAAGAAGAATGCAGATAACTGGAATGGAAAGTTACTGAAACAGAGTTCCTTAACGGAGTTAGCACGTCACCATATATTTCCTAAAGAATATTTGGAGAGAGAACTAAATGTCGATGACCCTGACGATCGGGAAATCTTAATAAACAATTTAGGAAACCTCACCTTCATTCACAAGGATATTAACTCTGAGATAGGAGATACTCCACCAATTGATTATCTTAATCAATATATTGACTATGCTAATAAACACTTTATCTCTACAGATAAGAACTTGTGGAAATTAGAGCAATATCAAACCTTCTTAGACTACAGAATCAAAGAGATATATAGTACAGGCAAGGAAATATTTACTGAAATATTTGAATAGTAAAACAAAATAGCTGTCTTCGACCAAAAATCTTCACAACTTCCTTTACTACCCTTGGATCTGCTAACTTGAGGACAAACTTTTTCCAAAAACTCTGTGGCCCTTGACCCCCATTTCCCTTCAACGTTGATGCAA
>DAINRD010000005.1:15410-18577 GCA_036742095.1 Archaeoglobus sp.
CCATCTTTAACTTTAAATCAAAATCTTCACATTTGCTGACACAAGTCCAGTTTTATGAAATGTATTGTATTAGGCTGCGGCACCGTTGGCATAACCGCAGAGATGATTTTGAGCAGGTCGGGGATTTTCTCCGAGCTTTATCTTGCAGACGTGAGCAAGGAGAACGCTTTGAGAGCTGTAAATCTCTGCCAGCTTGACGACATTAAAGCCATTACATGCGATGCGGGGAATGTAGATGATGTCTCAGCGTTGATTAAGGACCTCGACGTCGTGCTGAACTGCGTGGGGCCCTTCTACGAGTACGGCCCTAAAATTCTGAAGGCTGCGATAAAAGCGGGAGTTAACTACGCTGACATCTACGAACTACTACAGTAGAGCAGCTGAAGATGGATGAGGGGGGGATTGAGCTTGGCGCCAACTGTTTGCTTGTCAACTACCTCCCCACTGGCTTTCCAGTGCTGAGAGCCTTGGCCGAGGACGAGAGCATAAAGGTACCCATCATGGCCACATGGATGTGGCAGGAGCATACTACGTCTCGCCCATTTCTGGAGTCAGAAGCACTCTTATACTCGGAAAGCTTCCGAGGCTGGCTGGGACTGATATTGTGGTTTATCCCGCCCCCTACGGCAAGGCCCCGATGATGGAGGAGAAGTTACGTCCAGGTGGCAAAACAGCACAGGTATCCCTTCTACCACATAAAGCCCTGCTTCCCCATGCCTTCCGGTGGAATAGCGCCAATCATGGTTCCCAAATTGGTGAACACGCTCGGAAAGGACTTTGTCGTTGCCCCAGGAGGAGGGATTCATGCACATCCAGACGGCCCTGCTGCAGGTGCGAGAGCATTCAGGCAGGCGATAGATGCGGCTATGCAGGGATACACAGATCTGAGAAAGTATGCGGAGGAGAGCAACCTGCAGGAGCTTTTGAAGGTTCTGCAGCATTCTTAAATTTTTTGGAGGTTAGTAAATTCAGATTTATGTTTTACCTGTGTTGAAATTCCTGCAAAGTTTTTGGTTGGATATGGTGGGTCCCAACTCTGTTTTAAATCTCTTATGTAGGTCTTCGATTTTATTTCCAGATTAATGGATGAGAGCTTTCGCAGTTGGGAAGGACAAGGGGGCAGCGCCTATCATACGCGACAGTGACTTGAAAGAACAAGCCGATTTTAAAGGTCGTAAAATCACAAGAAATAAGCAAAACATACACCGGCCAAAGTTAAGGCACCTTGACCCACAGCTAAACCCCAATCATCGGCTCGTAATATTTTCTCATCTCCCCAAATTTCTCCCTGTTAATTAGGTGAATGTTTATTCTGCTGTCTTCTGTCAAAAAATTGACGATGCTGCAGTATTCCTCAAAATTGATTTTTTCCGGGACTTTTGATGAAACAATCAGAACGTCAAGGTCAGAGCTAAGAGTGTGCATTTTTCTTGCAAAACTCCCAACTATAAAAACCTCGCAGTCATCAAAAATTCTTTTAGCTTTTTCTTTGATTTCCTTCGCTATCTCGTGAGCTTTCTCAAAAAATTTTTCATTTTCTTTCAACTTTCGGTAGTATTCAATCATAGTAGGTCAATTACTTTTTTGGCGACAGATAGACTTTTCTCTGCAATTTCCCTGGAGTATTCAACATCGAAGTATCTCGATGCCGTGTAGGCAAGTTCAATTTCCCTTAAAACGTCCAAGTTGTTCCTGTAAAATTCTTCCTGCTCCGCAATCTCAAATAGTATGCGAAGGTTGTGGGTCTTAGGTATTTCGCCAAATCTCTTGGCGATTAAGTATTTTATGGCAAGTTGAACTGTCTGCTCGACAAAGAGCATCGTGAAGTCGTATTCACCTTTTTCAAAACTTTCAAGGGCTTTTGAGTAGAATCTGAGAGCTTTATTCTTTAAGAATTCCATAAAGATAGATTTGAACTAAAATATAAAACACTTGCGTCGTTTTAAAACTTCATTTCATCAGAACTATTCATGCTACCCTCACCAAAGGGATTGTTTCGACAGTTTAACCGTAAAGATTTACTGAGTCAAGTTCTGCAAGCTCTCCTTCCCCTTTCAGCATCTTTCTCAAATTCTAACTTTACTGAATCGCTGAGTTGGCCGGGAATGGAAGTGAGATTCAAAGTATGGTGAGACGGGGCCAAAATTTTTATGGTAATATGGTAAACTAAATATAATGAGAAGAGGTGTAATGGTCCTTCTGGCCATGCTGGTATTTTACACTACTCTCAGCATCGCTTTTTACGGCCTTGCAGGCCTTATGAGCTTTATTTATGTCGGGACGATTATGACAGTCGCCTTTGGTGTTTACATCATTTTAGGGCGGAGAAAGAAGCCCGGATTTAAGGATGTGTTTGTGGTAATGCTGATTTCTGCCTTGACAGCCATTTTCCTCGCCTATCTCTTATCTGGAGCTGAAGCGATTGTTTCAAAGCTAAAAAGCCTTGGACTTTTTGCAATTGTTGCCGCCATGCTTCTTGTTCTTGCGAGGATTTTCAGGCTCGAAGGTGGGGGAGATTTTAGCTTTAAATTTTTCTTCAAGTGGATTCTGGTGGTGGCCATCACCTTCACAATTTTGAGTGTCGTTATGCTTTTCCTTAGGGGGGTTGTGTGAGCGGTTAGCTTAGGATAGTGGTCATGAGGTATCTGCCGTTCAGATTGACAGCAAACATTTATCTTGGCTGCACTCATGGTTGCGTGTACTGCTACGCTGCCTGCTTGTGAAGAATTGTGGGCGCCGTTGGTCGTATGGAGTGACAAGCATCTTTGCTCAAAGCATAATTTTAATATGCCTTGTAACAACAATAGTCATGGTCAGAAAAGCCAATCTCCTACCCCTCATGCTCACTATAAACCCCGCAATGGCAGACCCTTTACCACCGGGCAGGAATCCTCTCGAAGCGGAACTTCAGATGCTCGCCTTTGTTTTCATATTCAACCTTCTGGTAAACTCTGCAATCGTGGCTGCTGTGCTGAAGGTGATGCGGCAGAACCTTGGAAGAGCTCTCCTCCCCGCTGTCCTTCTAATTACTGTCGGCGGACTCTTTATCGACTCTTTCGCCCTGAGTCTGTCTCACGGTGCGATTCTGGCGCTGTTTCTTGTTTCCTTCATCCTGATGGCCGCCTACACTGCCTTCATTTTGAAGCTTGTTAAGAAATCAGACCTCA
>DAINRD010000006.1:0-11760 GCA_036742095.1 Archaeoglobus sp.
GAGAGCGTATGTGATTGTTGTCAGGGATTAAAGGAATTTTGTCCCAAAACCGCTAACTCCTGAATCCTCATAAAAGATACAGTTTTCCTCATCTTCAACGATGGCGTAACTCTGAAGTCCAAGAACTCTCGCCACCTTGGCAACCTTTATGTTGAAGTGGTCCTCATCCGCAAGAATAATCACATCCTCTGACCCAAATTTGGATAGAAACTCTGGATTTGACGCATCCTTGTTGATGACTGCAAAGCCCATTTTTTCCAGCCTTTTTGCTGAATCCGGATCTCTGTCAACAATAATGCTGTCAGCGAACTTTGATGCAATCCTTGCAGCCCTTTCTCCGCTCGAAACGATGATGTACATAATTCAACTTATCCTCCTTTTCATTCTCATCAGGTAATTCACAGCATTGATGACGGCATCAATGGATGCCATGACTATGTCTTGAGCAGCACCTCTGGCGGTGATTGTGTGACCCTCATCGTCCTCGACGGTAACGTAAACCTCAGCGAGAGCATCGCTTCCTCCTGTAATGGCATCCATTCTGAACTCTGTAATTCTAATGCTCTCTCCAACAAGACTCGTCACAGCCTTGAGTGAAGCGTCTACGGGTCCAACACCGATTGCTGATGTTACCTTCCTCCTTCCAAAAACCTCTGCATTGAGCACTGCGGTGGGTGTAATCTTGTTACCTGTCAGAACTGTTACCTCATCCACCAGAATTGCCTTCTCTTCCCTCTTCAACTCTCCGATAATAACTTCAGCAATGGCAAACAGGTCCAGATCAGTTACTCTCTTACCCTTGTCGCCCATTTCCTTGACCTTTTCGAAAATCTGATTGAGCTTCTCGTCATCAACCACGTAACCAGCATCTTCCAGCATCTTCTTTATTTGATGTCTGCCCGCGTGCTTTCCAATAACAATTCTCCTTTTGTGACCCACCATTTCTGGCGTAACAATGCCCGGTTCAAAAGTGGAAAACTCCTTCAGAACTCCATGAGCATGAATTCCGCTTTCGTGGCTGAAGGCGTTGTCACCAACAATTGGTGTGTTGGGGGGCATTTTCACACCCGTTAACCTCTCGACCAACTTTGACGTTTCGTACAGGTATTCAGTTCTGATGTTCGTCTTTATACCCTCAATGGAGTGGAGAATCATCACCACCTGCGCCAGATCAGCGTTTCCAGCCCTCTCTCCAATGCCGTTCACCGTTACCTGAACCTCATTTGCCCCCGCCAGAACAGCTGCATACGTGTTTGCAACAGCTAAACCAAAATCATTGTGGCAGTGAACGTCAATGGGGACTTCGAGGTGCTCTCTCAGCTGCTTAATCGTATCGTGGAACTTGAAGGGTGTCGTAACGCCAACAGTGTCGGGAACGTTCACTATATCGACTTTGGCCTCCTCAACTGCCTTGAAAATCTGCTTCAGATAGTCAATTTCTGTTCTGGTGGCATCCATTGCCGAAAACATGCATTTCAGTCCGTGAGATTTGATGTATTCAACGCATTCGACAGATTTCTCAATTATCTCTTCCTTTGACATCTTAACTGTATGCTCAATCTGAATTTTTGAAGTGGGAACAAAGATGTGAACCATATCAACATTTGCATCGATGGCAGAATCAATATCGCTTTTAACAATTCTTGCAAGACCGCAAACATCAGCGTTAAGGCCGAGTGAGCTTATTTCCCTAACAGACTCAAACTCACCTTTCGAAGCTGACGGAAAACCGGCTTCTATAACATCAACCCCGAGTTTATCAAGCTGTCTCGCAATCCTTACCTTGTACTCCTGCGGGAGAGATACTCCGGGCATCTGCTCTCCGTCCCTCAGAGTCGTATCGAAAACTGTTACGGTCTTCATCACCGCTTAGAAGTAGCTAAGCTGTAAATTGTTTTCGGTGGTTAATTCAATTATTTTAAGTGTTAAATAAAATTTCACAACTTCTCTACAAATCAGATACGTATCTCAAATCTTTCTACTTTCTGATTTTGTATTGTCGGGCGTTTATTTGAAAAAAGGTTTTTAAATCGGAGGTTTTAGCCTTAAAACTGGATGTTCAGTAAAATTCTGGTAGCCAACAGAGGTGAAATTGCTGTAAGGGTGATGAGAGCCTGCAGGGAGCTGGGAATTGAGAGTGTAGCCGTCTACAGCTCCGCAGACAAAAGAGCCTTCCACAGAGTCTATGCGGACGAATGCTACTACATCGGAAAGGCAGAACCGAGGAGCAGCTACCTCAACATTGATAAAATTATTGAGGTGGCAAAGAAGTCAGGGGCAGAAGCAATCCATCCTGGTTACGGTTTTCTGGCGGAGAATGCTGAATTTGCGGAAAGGTGTGAAGAGGAGGGAATTGTTTTCATAGGACCCTCTCCAGAGGTTATTCGGATTGCTGGCTCAAAAGTAAGGTCGAGAGAGAGCATGGAGAGGGCTGGGGTGCCAGTTATTCCAGGTTCACCCAAGCTCGAGACCGTTGATGAGGCAAGAGAGTGGGCGGAGAAGATTGGTTACCCCGTTGCTGTAAAGGCCTCCGGAGGGGGAGGAGGAATAGGTATTGTTGTGGCGAACAATCCAGATGAGCTGGAAGATGCCTTCAGGAAGTCAAAGAAGCTTGGGGAGAGTTATTTCAAGGATTCTACGATATACCTTGAAAAGTACCTTGCAAAACCGAGACACATTGAAGTTCAGATTCTTGGGGATGAATACGGAAACGTCATACACCTCGGTGAGAGGGAGTGCAGCATTCAGAGAAGACACCAGAAGCTCATCGAGGAGGCCCCATCACCAGCATTAAATGAAGAAATGAGGGAAAAGCTTGGAGAGATGGCAGTCAGGGGTGCAAAGGAGATTGGATATACCAACGCGGGAACCTTTGAGTTTCTGTATGAGAACGGACAGTTCTACTTCCTCGAAATCAACTCAAGGCTTCAGGTCGAGCATACGATAACTGAAGTCGTATCAGGAATAGACATCGTGAAATATCAGATTCTCATTGCAGACGGAGAGCCGCTGCATCACACTCAGGAGGACATAAAGATTAGGGGGCACGCGATAGAGTGCAGAATCAATGCAGAAGACCCCGTTAACTTCTATCCGAGAAGTGGCAGAATCGTTCACTACAGAAGTCCGGGCGGAATTGGTGTGAGAGTTGACAGTGGAATTCACATGGGATACCGCATTCCTGAGGAATATGACAGCATGATTTCGAAGCTGATTGCCTTTGGGGAGACAAGAAGAGAGGCAATAGCGAGGATGAGGAGGGCACTCTACGAGTACATCATTGAGGGTGTGGAGACGAACATCCCCTTCCATATTGCAATTATGAACGATGAAGAATTCGTGAAGGGAAACATCCACACGAGGTTTGTTGAGGAGAGAAACATTCCTGAGAAAGTTAAAGAGTACATAAACGTCTTCAAGCCAATAAAGGCCAGGCTCGATGAGATATTTCAGGAGAGTGACTTTTCGAGGGAAGAAATCATCGCAATTGCAGCAGCCATTGACCTCTACGAGGAGGAGAAGGAATTCGAAATTGAGGAGAGAATCTGGGAGGCAATTTTCAGTTTGGGATCCTGAAATTTCTGTTTTTTAATCTTTAATCGCCTTTCCAGAATTTCTAACGTAACTGCCCCCTTCTCTCATTAAACAAAATATTTATACCTTAAAAAATATTTCCGTCATGGAGAGAATCTTTGCTCCGTGGAGGATAAGGTACATTCTCGCTCCTAAACCGAAGGAGTGTATCTTCTGCACAGCTCCGAAAGAGAACAGAGACAGAGAAAACTTGTTACTTTTCAGAGGCAAAACCTGTTATGTCATCATGAACCGCAACCCCTACAATCCAGGACACGTAATGGTCAACCCTTACCGCCACATTCCCTCCCCTGAAGACATGACAGAGGAGGAAATGCTCGAAGCCATGAAACTCGTCAACCTTTCGATAAAGGCTATAAGGGAGGCCATGAATCCGGATGGATTTAACATTGGGGTAAATATCGGCAAGGTTGCCGGGGCGGGGATAGCTGCTCACCTCCACATCCATGTTGTGCCGAGGTGGGATGGGGACACTTCCTTCATGCCCGTTTTGGCAGACGTTCAGGTCGTTCCACAAGCTCTGGAAGAAACATACAACAAGTTACATCCATTATTTCATAAACACTGAAATTTTTTACGTTTAATGTGAAACAAACAGAAAAATTTTTTAATAACTACCTCCATGATTAAACCATGCCAAATGTGGAGAGCAACGTTTTGCAGGTCAGGAACAGACACAATATTGCCGTTATCTATGTCAGCGATTCCAGCTTCGAAGTTCTTGAATGCAGCAACAACCCTAACTGTAGAATTCAGGGAGTTAAAGGCTCAGAGTGTCCTATTTACTGTCCCTTCATTGTTGATGCAAAAAGATACCTTCAGGGCATGAAGACGAAGTACAGAGTAGAAGTTTTGAACCCTGTTCAATAGCTCTTTTCATGGACCAGGTGTTTGTTTATTTAACCGGCACAGCAGGGTGTGGCAAGACGTATATGACGAAGGCTCTCGCTGATTGGCTCGATTCGAAAAGACTGGACTATTTAACTGTCAATCTTGACCCTGGGGCAGATTTTATTCCCTACTCGGCTGACATTGACGTTAGAGAATGGTTCACCTTGGAGGACATAATGGGAAGGTACAACGTGGGGCCAAATGGGGCTCAGATTATAGGGGCCGACCTGGTTTCAACTCTCGTTGATGACATCAGGGACGAGATTGAACTTTCTAACTCGGAATACGTTTTAATAGACACCCCAGGTCAGCTTGAGCTTTTCACCTTAAGGGAGAGCAGCAGGATCCTGATAAACGCCCTAAATCGGGATAGAAGCGTTATGGTTTACCTTTTTGACCCTGTAGTTTCAAAAACTCCTTCTGGATTTCTTTCAATGCTTTTTATGGCATCATCAGCAGTTTTCAGGCTGGAAATCCCCCAGGTGCTGGCCCTTTCCAAATCAGACCTGCTTACACAGGAAGAGCTTGAGAGAATAATAAACTGGAGCTTCAACCCGGAAAGTCTATACGAAAACCTGAATTTAGAGAGAAAGACACTTAATCTTGAACTCTTTCTCTTGCTTAAGGAAACGGGACTTTTCAGACCACTCATTCCTGTTTCAGCTCTTACTGGATACGGAATGGAGGATATATACGACGCGATACAGGAAATCTTCTACGGAGGAGACGACCTTGAGAGAATTCTGTTTTAGGGATTGACCCTGACTAACTTAGGGATTAACGACGGGAAAACACTTTCCAGGTCTCAGAGCTTTTTTTACACTTTCCAGAACAAAAATTCTCGCCTTCCTAACAGCATTTTCCAGCGAGTTCCCAAGACCAAGGTAGCTGGCTAATGCAGTGCTGTAAACGCATCCAGTACCGTGAATGTTTACGGAAGTAAATTCAGCCGTGACGCTGTAAA
Source organism: Archaeoglobus sp. (assembly GCA_036742095.1). Classification (GTDB taxonomy): domain Archaea; phylum Halobacteriota; class Archaeoglobi; order Archaeoglobales; family Archaeoglobaceae; genus Archaeoglobus. Next base: position 5,450 of record DAINRD010000006.1, read on the forward strand.
TTCTGCTACCCTCACATACAACATCCATGCCTCCAAGCTCTCCCCCAGTAATAACAACGTTGCAACCGTATTTTTGGTTTATTTCCAAAGCAAGTTCTCTCGCCTCCTGAAATACGTCTTTTGCTCTGTTGAAATCCAGCAACTCTCGTGCCTCCGTAAGGTTTGGCGTTACAACATCCACATGCCCCAGGATGGTTCTGTAAGCTTCCACATCTCCTATTTTCCCACCGGCACCTGCAAAAATTACAGGATCGAGCACCTTCGGCGCTTCAATTCCGGCAATCTCCTCCGCAAGAACCTTAGCAACATCGACGGACGAAATCAGACCGATTTTGACACAGTCTATTCTCAGGTCCTCAACCACTGCTTTAATCTGTTTCCTGACCATTCCAGCATCGACCGGAACAGCCTCCGTAACTCCACAGGTGTTCTGGACTGTGAGTGATGTTATGACTGACGCCGGATAAAGGCCAATTGCTCTGGCAGTCTTTATGTCGGCGCTAACACCAGCCCCACCGGAGGGGTCGAGGCCAGAGATGGTGAGAATGGTTTTCATAAAGAAAAATAAAAATTTAGAAAAGCTCGTTCAGGTTTATGATGTGCTTTCCGAGCTTTCCACCGTAATTGCCAGCTGTAATCTTAACCACTCCCGGAATCTTTGTGGCAGCAAGTATCCCGACTCTCGTCGCTTCCTTGATGACTTCTATGTTGAGACCGTTGATGACAATCTCGTAAACAGCCTTAACTCCCTCAGGAATCTGCGTTCCCTCAACCTGGTCCCTGATGCTCGGGGCGAATTTTTCATTGGTTGATGCTTTCAGGAACTTGTACTTGTTGGCTCCCACTTTCGAGCCAGAGGCGACGATTCCGCCAGGGAATGGTGTGATTACACCCTCAACGTCGCTGATCGCATCAACAGCAGCCTTTGCAGCTGCAAGGGCAGAAGGCTGGGTTTCAGCCATTATGAAGAAGTTTCCCCCAGCAATTCCGTTGGTGTAGCCGATGTCGTTCTCGATTATGAAGTCGCCCTCCATCATTGGCACTGCCCAGCACTTCCTTCCTCCAACCTCAACCTCCTTCTCGTAACCATCGGCGAAGAACTTGAGCTTGAAGCCAGTGTCGAACTTCTCCTCAGCATCAGGCAGACCGTTGAAAACGGCTGTGGTTGGGGCAGTGAGCACACACTGGCCGAGTCTGGCCAGAAGCTGCTCTTCCAACCCTTTCTTGCTCATGTGGCAGATCTGGATGTAGTATCCCGGCCTCCCATCGGGTGTTTCGGAGGGTTTGGCTTTAATTTCAATTCCTGCTTCGGCAGGGCACATGATTACAGAAGTTCCAAACCCCGTAGCCTCGTTGGCAGCAACCCAGGCCCAGTAATAGTCGTAGCCCGTTATCAAAACCCTCGCAATTTTTATGTCGAAGGCCTCAGCAAAAGTCTCCTCAACCTCAACACCATTCACTTTCATACTATCACCTGCTTTTTGTCAGAATGTAGCGATTTAAATCTTTTTATTTTTGCAGGCTGGAAAATTTTTAAAGGATTGGTGGGAATTAGCTATGTGATTAACCGGAATTTCGTTGAGAGGCTGATAAAGGACATTTACGACTCCATTGAGTCCATCAGAGAGATAACATCAAAGGATTTTGAAAGCATGAGCAAGGCTGAAAGGCTTGCGGTGAGATACAACATTATCACGATATCTGAGTCTTTGAGCGCTCTGATTCTCCACATTGTTAGGAAAATGCTTAATGAGAGCCCCGATAATGTTCACGAAGCGCTGATTTTACTGGAGGAGAGAAAATTTATTGGCAGGACTGAGAGAGAAGAAATTTCAGGCCTGATGAGACTGAGAAACATCCTTGTTCACAGATACTGGATCGTCGATGACTACTTGGTGTATCAAAACGTGAAGGAGGATTTCGAAATTGTGGAAAAACTCATTGAGAGGATAAGAGATGAGTTCGGAGTTTAGGTTCTACAGGAAAAAGGAAGGTGTTGAGGAAAAAATCAGGCAGGTTCTTGAGAAAGAGGATGTTTTACTCGCCGTAATCTTCGGCAGCTTCGTTGAGATGGACAGCTTTCGAGATGTGGATGTGGCGGTTTACTCTACAAACAAGAACCTTAAATTCTATCTAAGGCTCGGAGTGAGGCTTGAGGATGAACTTTCTCTCCCCGTTGATGTTGTACCCATAGATTTTCTGCCAGCCAAGTTCAGGCATTACGTGCTCACCAAGGGAAAAGTCATACTGGAAAAGCAGCCTGGGCTTTATGAAGCTCTTTTCCTCAACACACTCGACGAAATCTCCCTGCTGGAAAACTCAGCTTAGATTATCCCGCCGTACCTGTCTATCTCTCCCCTCTTAATTCTTGTTGAGGAGATTGGCTTTCCGTCCTCGGCCATTACCCAGTCGACTTTAACAATGGTTATTTTTTTCTTTCCCAGTTCCTCCCTCTTTTCATTTATTTTCAGGGCCATTTCGTAGGTTTCTGGCGATACTACAAGATATTCGAAGTCAACTTCAAGGGTTTTTCCGTAGGGATTGGTTATCTTCACTATTTCAGGCTCAAATCCGTATTTTCTCAACACGTATCTTCTCACGTTCTCAGCCCTTATTGAGAAGGGCAGAACGCTTCTCATTCTGGCTCTCGCCATTCTATCGCTGGTGATGCCTATGGTTATATCCTTTCCACCGAGCTTGATTGCCACGTCCATCAGCTTCTTGTGCCCTTCGTGCAGTGGTTCGAAAGTTCCGCCGAGTGCTACCTTCACAGAAACTCAGATGAGTTCTTGAATAAAAGTTCTTCTGAAGTGCACTATCTGAAACCGAAAAGGGCTTAAAAACTTGGGTCAAGTATCTATGCCGATGATGACTGATGGGCGACCTGATTAGTGATGAAAGGGAGAGTCTGAGGCCTACTCCAGTAAATTGTAAAGGGTGTCCCTCTGCTTTGGAACCCTTCCAGCAGCTTTTATCAGCACCCTTAGCTCCTCAGGAGGCATAAACTCGCCTGCTGTTGCTCCAGCTGATTTTGAAATGTTCTCCTCCATCAGCGTTCCTCCAAGGTCGTTGGCTCCCACATGAAGGGCGGCCTGAGCAAGCTTTGGCCCCATTTTAACCCATGATGCCTGTATGTTTTTGATTTCGGGATAGAGCAAAATTCTTGAAAGGGCAATCATCAGGAGGTCGTCAAATCCGGAGCTGCCCTTAGAAATTTTTCCAAGCTCGTTGTTCTTCCACATAAAGGGGAGAGGAATGAGCTCAGTAATTCCCCCTGTTTCCTGCTGAATTCTCTTGATCAGCAAGAGGTGGTTTATCCTGTCCTCCCATGTATCCACATGTCCGTACATGATGGTGGCGGTGGTTGGAATCCCTATCCTGTGGGCAGTCTTTATGATTCTAACCCAATCATCCGTTTTAAGCTTTTTGGGACAGATGAAGGCTCTGATTCTATCATCGAGTATTTCCGCAGCTGTTCCCGGCATGGAGCCAAGTCCCTCTTTTTTGAGGGTTTTGAGAACATCCTCAACATCCATTCCACTGTTCCTTGCCGCATGCAAAACTTCCATCGGGGAGAAGGCGTGAATGTGAATCTTTTTGTCCACATCTCTCACAGCCTGAAGAATTGATACGTAAAAATCGATATCTGCATCTGGTAAAAGCCCACCCTGTATGCAGAGCTCCGTGCATCCAAATTCGACCGCCTCTGCAACTTTTTCCCTTATCTCCTCCAGACTCAGGAGGTACCTCTTTCTGTTGCGGAAGGAACAGAACTTGCAGTCGTTAATGCAGATGTCTGTGAAGTTAATGTTCCTGTTGACAACGTAGGTTACTGTATCCCCCACAAGCTCTCTCCTTAGGTCATCTGCAATTCTGAAAGTTTCGTACGGATTCTTTAGCAAATCATCAAGGGCAAGCATAGCCATCAGCATCCGAATATTTTTCAATTAGCGGCTCTATGGCTTCGCTATACCATTTAAGCTTTACGAATCTCGGATAAATGGGAAGCCTCTCTTTAAGTATAAACTCTCCCCGGAGTGACCTCTCTATCCTCTCGATCTCAGGCCAGGGGGATTCAGGGTTTATGAAATCGTGAGTTACGGAGGAAATGCCCCCAACATCCCTTGCACCAGCCTTGATGAAGGGATAGATGTCATCAACGAGATTTGGGGGAATCTGAACTGCCACGTCATCTGGCAAAATCTGCCTCGCTGCTTTAACTGCCTCAAGCATCTCTTCAAAGGATGGCGGTGGGGAGGAGGCCATGGGTGTCCCCTTCTTTGGCTTGAAGTTCTGGACTATCACCTCCTGAATGTGGCCATAATTTTCGTGGATGTCAGCAATCACCTCCAGGGAGTAAATTCTGTCCTCTCTGCTTTCCCCAATCCCTACCAGTATGCCAGTGGTGAAGGGAATCTGAAGCTTTCCTGCCTCCCTTATCATCTTAATCCTGACCTCTGGCTTCTTACCGGGGCTATTCGCATGGCAATCAAGCTCAACGGCCTGCTCAAGCATTAGACCCATGCTTGCATTAAAGTCCTTCAACCTCTTCATCTCCTCTTTGCTCAGCACTCCAGCGTTGGTGTGTGGTAGAAAGCCCATATCTAATGCCGTTCTGCATATTCTCTCTACATAATCAATAAAGCTGCCGTAACCCCACCTTCTGAGGACATCCAGAACTTCGGGATTTGCCTCCTCAGGCCTCTCGCCAAAAGTCAGCAAAGCCTCCTTTGCCCCTTTAGCAGCTTTAAGAAGAGATTTTACCTCATTCTCATTCATAATGCTGGGTTCGTCCCTTCTGAAGCCGCAGTAATCGCATCTGTTTCTGCAGTTTCTTGTGAGGGGGATGAAGACGTTTTTTGAGTAGGTTACGGTACTCACAGAAGGATAAATGAAGGCCTGCAAAAAAGGTTTTGCAAATTTTAAAGGGCAGTTTTTATCTCATGAAGTAGCTGAGCTGGTGATTTTACGGGGTAGTTCAGCCTTTCCAGTATGTCCTCTATGGCCTTCCCCTTTATCACCATTCCCCCAAGCCTCTTCCTGAGCTCCTCCTTGTTTGCAGGAAAGTCCAAGCCCCTGATTTTAGCAAGAACGTGCACTGCCCAGTCAACATCAAGAGCTTCCATTTCCTCGTGGTTCATCTCCACCTCTTCTGCCTCAAGTCTTCCCTCTTCCTTGAGTTTTCTGTATGCGAGCTTTGCAATTCCCCCGGCAATGTGCTCTCTTGGCTTTTCAAGCTCCCCCTCAATGTACCTCTTCACCTCCTCCTCGTCAGCAGTGGCTATGTTTTTCACCGTCTGCTCTGTAATCCCAAGCTCTCTGGCAATCTCTCCGTAGGTTTTCAGAGCCTCATTCCGCATCACAACAACGTAGGCAGCCTCTGCAAGACTGGGGAGCCACGTGAGGTTTCTGTATTCAACGAGCTTCTTCAAACCTCCGAGAAGCTTTATGCTCTCCTGAAAGACCTTCTCCGCCATTCTGTCCAGATCTCCACCCTTTGGCCTCGCAATGACTTCAAACCCCATCCCTACCACCTCCCCTCTTTTTTATGTACTCGTCAAGTGGAGCAATTATCTCAATCGTTCCAACCTCGCTTATCTCAAAAACCCACGTTCTTGAGTCGTGGGGAGCAATCCTGCAGCCATCTATCCTTATTGTTCTCAAAATACTCCCCAGCGGAAGGCCATAGAGATTTACATCCCACCTCGACTCAATGAGTTTCTTGTCCAGCACGATGGTTCCGTCAACTATATGGGCAACAGCTAAACCACCTGCAGCTTCAGCACTTTCACTTGCCTGTGCTGAACGCTTTTGCGAGACAAAGATCCCTGTCTGCCTGTACTTCTTGAGGAAGTTGAAGAACTGCCTGACTATCTGTCTCGCCATAACCTCTTTGTGCTCGTAAAGGCCTGTGATGCTGTCAATAATCGTATTTGTGACTTTTTTCTCCTTTATGGCGTAAGCCATTGTCTCCATTAAAGCTTTGGGGTTCTCCCTCAGCTCATCACTCTCGCCTGCATCAATCACAACAATGTTTTTCTCCACCTTGCCGAAATCCACACCCATGGCCTCACTTCTCTGCTTCATTGCAGTGTAGAGGAAATGTGCCGGGCTCTCAACTGTAACGTAAAGAACCTTGTATCCGCTGGCCGCCTGAGTTATGGCAAACTGCTCTGCCAGCAGCGATTTTCCAGTATCAGGCACTCCTGTAATGTTGATGACAGCGAGGTGAGGTATACCCCCAAGGGGCTTTTTCACATACCCATCTCCCTCCTTCTCCACCCTGAAAAACAACTCATCAAGCTTAGTTC
>DAINRD010000006.1:11770-12444 GCA_036742095.1 Archaeoglobus sp.
GCATATATAGTTAGCTATTAGTCAACCCATCAAAAACAGAAACATATTTTAACCTCTTAATATGCGTATGTATCAATGGAGGTCAGGAAGCTTCAGCTAATAGGTGGCTCAAGCTACATGGTAAGTTTGCCAAAGAACTGGGTGAAGGTAAATGAGCTTAAGCAGGGAGATGACATTTATCTTCAGGTCGAGGACAGCGTTATAACTCTCTACCCAAAGTCCTTCCGCGATTTTGCCAGAATAACGAGTGTTGAAATCAAGGAACTTCCGAGGCTTGATGAGAAATTTGTTAGGAGGTACATCTATGCCCTCTACCTTCAGGGGATTGATGAGATAGTCTTCACAGATGAAAAAATAAATGCCAGAACTGTCAGCAGGATCGGTGAGATAGTTAAGGACCTGATAGGGATGGAGATAATAGATGCCACTGAAGGCAAGGTGGTTCTGAAATGCCTGACTTCAACGGATTTTGATGTCTATGGTGTCGTCAGGAGAATGGGCCAGATTATACAGAGCATGATTGCAACAATAATTGAAGGGATTGAGAAGACAGACAGAGGAGCTTTGAGAGACATTGAAAACCTTGAAAAGGATTCTGACAGGCTTTATCTTCTCGCTGTCAGACAGGAGCACAGACTTGTAAGGGAGTTCTCCAGCCCGAGCAGGTGGAACGA
>DAINRD010000006.1:12454-18158 GCA_036742095.1 Archaeoglobus sp.
AGCTGAGACTTATTCTTGGAATCAGGACTGTTGCAAAGCTAATTGAGGAAATTGCCGACTCTCTGTATAACTTCTCAACCTATGCAGTTGAAATGAGTCCAGAGGAGCTGGCGAGGGTGAAGAGCTACTTTAACAAACTTGCCAGTATTTTTGAAAACCTCTCAAAAGCCTATTTCAACTCCGATGTTATGAAATCAGAGGAAACCATTGAAGAACTGGAGGAGCTTGAGGGCAAACTCCTTAGCAACATGGAAGGTAGTGTGTATTACAGACTTGCTGTGGAGACAATCCTGAGTGCCTGCAGACACATGAAGTCCATAGGGGAGATTGCCTTTAACAAGTCCGTCAGAGAGTCCCTGAGAGAGATGAGAAAATCAGCGAAGATTAACTCAGCAGAAGGTACGCAATGAAGACTATTGCCACAGCTATTGCCACAGCTATTGCCGAATTTTTGAGGCTCAAATTCCTTGCATTTTTCAACGCAAAAATCCAGTAAATTGCCTGCCACGCGAATACTGAAACATTCAAAACCAAGCTGGAAAGCAAGTGGCCTTTCATCCCGGCGGCAATATAGGGAACGTTCTCGTAGCTTATGTAAATCGACACAGGGCTGAGAATTATCACAGGAATGTGACTGTATGCAACAAGTTTTGTTAAGCTGGAAAAACTGCCCTCACCACCGAAGAGCGCCGAAAGGACGTACAGGATCGCCGATATGACAATCCATACTACAAAAGTCGCCACAAAAGGTGAAATCAGCATTCCGTAGTAGGTCATCTGGAGAATTGCCTCAACTTGCTCCTCTGTAAGCCCAATACCAGTGATTTGTTGCCTCGTTAGTTCCAGTATACCGGGGGCAGCGATATAAACGGTAAGTGAGGATATGATTCCTGCAACAAGAACGAGCAAAATCGGAATTGCAAAGCCCTCCTCAAGTCTCTTCTTCAAAAAGCTGTCCGGATTGCTTATGAACTCCATGTTGACAATAGATGGCAAGTATATATGTCTTTTGCTTCTCATACCCGCTCCGGCACAATTTATAATGCCCTCTGCCTACGTAAAATATGGATTTGAAGGTGGGTTGCTGCGGTTTTCCCGTGTCGATGAGCAAGTACTTTAACATGTTCGAGGTGGTGGAGGTTCAGAAGACCTTTTACAAACCTCCAGAAGTAGAGACCGCAGAAAGGTGGAGAAAAGCTGCTCCTGAGGGCTTTGAATTCACACTGAAGGCCTGGCAGGTAATCACCCATCCACCGAACAGTCCTACCTACAGGAAGGCGGGGCTTCAGGTTGAAAACTGTGGGTTTTTCAGACCAACAGGAGAGGTTTTTGAAGCGTGGGACAAGACAAGAGAGATAGCTAAAGTCCTTAAGGCTAACTTCGTCGTCTTTCAGACGCCAAGGAGTTTCAGGGAAAATGAGGAGAACATAAACAACATGAGGGAGTTTTTTAACAGCATTGAGAGGGGCTTCGTCTTTGGTTTTGAGCCGAGGGGGTGGAGTGAGGAGAGGACGAGGAAGATTTGCGAGGAGCTTAACTTAGTCCACGTCGTCGACCCCTTTACTTCAAGGCAGGTTTATGGCGAAATATGCTACTTCAGACTTCACGGATTTAATTACAAACACAAATACACCGATGAAGAGCTTGAAAAGTTACTCGAAATGGTTGAAAGAAGCGGTTACGTAATGTTCAACAACGTTTCGATGCTCGACGATGCCATTAGGTTCAGAAAACTTGTTGAGTCAAAAGGTATGTTGCAAAAAAGCTGATTGTGAAGGCTGCTGCCGGAGTTAAAACCCAGCTCAGGACTATTCTCCTCAGGAAAGCAAATTTAACACCTATCACGCTTTTGTATAGCCCAACACCGGATACTGCACCTACTGTGCAGTAAGTTGTTGAGACGGGCATTCCGAGGAAGGTGAAAAGCAGCACTGTCACACCAGCGGCAAACTGAGCGGCAAAGCCTGAGAAGGGGTCGAGGGCAGTGATTCCCTTGCCAACAACCTCCGCAACTCTCACGCTAACAAGCCACGCTCCCAGAAATAACATTGCGGAGCCAAAAATAGCTGCTTCCATAACATTCATCACACCGAACATCACTACTGGTGCTAAGGCTGTAGCAAGCTCGTTTGCTCCGGTGTTGAATCCAATAATCGTGGCGCCAGTAAACAAAAGAATTCTCAGCACCCTTTCAACCTTCAGGGCTGGGAGCTTTGCGAGCGTTTTTTCCATAACCCAGAAAAATAAGATTGAAATGAATAGAGCCCCAAAAGGGGAAATTATCCATGAAATAACGATTTTTGCAACAGTGGCAATGTCAATTTTGTTTCCAAGGGCAAAGGCAGAGCCTATGAGACTCATGACTATTGCCTGATGGCTTGAAACCGGTGTGCGAAGATAGTTCGCTGCGACTATTGCCAGTGAGGATATAATCAGGGAAACGGAAACCACGACATCATTCAACTCCACCAGCTCCTTCCCTACAGTGTTCATAACCCTGCTGCTGCCAAACAGCATTCCTGCAAGGACCAGGAGGAAGAGGATGTAAGTGGCTCTTTTTATGGTCAGCAAGCCGCATCCAACACAGATTCCGAAGGAATTGGAAGTATCATTTGAACCGATGGCAAAGGCTATTGCAAAAGCTGCAATCAGTGCAACCGATAAGTCCATTGATTTTAAATTGTTACGCCGTACTTATTTTTTTCCACTGAAAAAGCTAAAATTTTTGTTGGTAAGGGAATTCTGATGGATATCTTCGAACGGCATGCTGATAGGTATGATGAGTGGTATGAAAGAAACAGGGAGCTCTATGAGGCTGAACTGGAATTGCTCCCTGAGCCATCAAGCCCTTCTCTCGAGGTGGGAGTGGGGACAGGAAGGTTTGCCATAATTGGCATCGATGTGGGCGTCGATATTTCACTTGAGATGCTGAAGATAGCAAGAAAGAGGGGAGTAGAGTGTGTGAGGGCGGATGCTTCAGCGCTTCCCTTTAAAAACAACTCTTTCAGCTCGGTTTACGTCATTTTCACCCTCTGTTTCCTCGAAAACCCTTCCAAGGTTCTTGAGGAGATAAGGAGGGTTTTGAAGGGATTACTCGTTGTGTGCATAATTCCCGCCGACTCTGGACTCGGAAAAGAGTATCAGAGGAAGAACAGCCCCTTCTACAGCCAAGCGAGATTCTACACCGAAGAGGAGGTTCTGTCAATGCTAAACCGGGTGGGCTTTAAAGTAAAAGAAATAAGAAAGAGGAAACTCAGGCACTCTGAAAACGATTTTGTCTGCTTTATTGCAGAAGTTTAAAAGCCAAGCTCACTCTTCAGCTCCTCAATTTCCCTTTCAAGCGTATCCAGTTCGGCAAATCCAAACTCCTTCTCTCCCACTCCAGCAAGTCTCCAGAAAAGTCTTGCAACAATGGGCATCATCTTGCCCGCATATCCAGGGGAGTGAGGCAAAAGCTTGGCAGCCAGATCACCAAGTTTTTCCAACTGCTCATTGCTCAGTTTATCAAGATTCACGCTTGCTTCACCGAGCAGGGATATTCCTGCTCCAACAACCCTCTCCCTCTGAGCGTAATACTTGGCAGCCTCACTCGTTATTCTGTGCACACCCATACTATCACCTAATTTTATCTTTGTTTTGAAACTATATGAAGATTGCGATAATTCAAAATTGCTCAAATTTCATAGCTACTCTCTGAGAGAAACAACGATTACGGCAATCAATATTAAAAATGCACCAAAGTACTGCAATGGTGTTAGAATCTCCGCCAGAACTGCGACACTGAAAAGGTGGGCGAATACGCCTTCAAGGGAGAGAATGACGGCAGCGTCAGACGACTTGGTGTAACTCTGGAGCCAGTTCTGGAGCATTTTGGCGACAAAGGTTGCAAAGAAAGCCGTGATGAGCAGGCAGATGATAACAGTTGTGTTTATCTCGAATTTTGTTGTTGTGAAGGCTGCAAAGGGAGCGGAGAGGATGAAGATTGCAAAGGCCTGCCAGAAGGCAAGCATCGTTGGATTGCTGATGCGGGAGTAGTGGGAAATCATTGCTATTTCTGCCGCAAAGAAGAGGGCGCAGAAGAGCATCAGAACGTCTCCTATGTTGAAACCTGACTCCTCTGCTCGTTCAGATACTCATCGTCTACTTCGGCCTTCCAGCCATTGGAATAAACCTTCAGCCCGAGCCTGCAGGCATAATTGCTCTCAGCGTTTGCAGCGGGGCTTACATTGCCGAAATCGTCAGAGCGGGCATCGAGTCCATCCCTGTTGGGCAGATGGAGGCTGCGAGAAGTCTTGGAATGACGTACCTGCAGGCAATGAGGTACGTAATCTTCCCGCAAGCTTTCAGAAACATTCTGCCAGCCTTAGGCAACGAGTTCATAGCACTGCTTAAGGACTCCTCTCTGCTCTCCGTGATTTCTATCGTGGAACTGACGAGGGTCGGGAGGCAGATAGTTAACACCACCTTCAACGCGTGGACTCCCTTCCTTGGAGTTGCTCTGTTCTACCTGATGATGACCATACCTCTCAGCAGACTTGTCAGCTACTCTCAGAAAAGGCTCGGAACCTACCAGGTGAAATAATTTTAAACTCCCTTATTGTTTAATTTTTAATGGTTGAAGACGTCATTCTGAGCATCCTTGAAGAGTCTGGCAGTCTGAGCTCAAAGGAGATTGAGAGGGAGTTGCAGAAGAGGGGTTACAGCATTAGGGCGAGGACTGTGAGGTATCACCTGAAAAAGCTTGAAGAGAGGGGGCTCATAAGGAAAAACAGCAACGGAAAGTCTGAGCTGACGGAAAAGGGTGAAATGGAGCTGAAAAGAAAGAGCGCCTTTGAGAGGCTTGGAGAGTTCTCGGAGAGAATAGAGTACAACGTTTTCCTCTCCGACTTTGACCTCTACTCCCTCTCTGGCTTAGTGCCAACAAATTTCGCTTTCATTGACAAGTCCAATTTTGAAAAGGTAATGGAGATTGTTGGAGAGTGCTCTGCCTTTCCACTTGCGATTTCGGATCGAATTTTTATCGCAGAGGAGGGAGAGTCGCTTGGCGGTTATGCCGTGCCCAAAAACACCTTTGCCTTAGGAGTGATATCGAACACAATTTACGACGTGATACTGAAGGCAGCAGGCGTTAACACCTTCCCGGAGTATGCAGGATTGATGAGCATTGAAAACATGGCACCAAAGGGGATAACAGAGCTTATCAGCTATTTTGGTACAACTTTAAGTCCGGGTCTCCTTTTTCTGAAGGCGGGATTGACGTCTGTCTACTCTGCCTGCAAAACTGGAAAGGGGGAGATTATAGTGGCAATCAGGTCTTTCAGCAGGTATGCGATGGATATAGCAAGAAGAGAACTGGAGATTGCGGAAAGCAAGGGGCTTAAAGGGGTAATAAAAATATTGCATCCTGCGGACAGGATTTTTGGATTACCGACAGCAAACAGAGCGAGAGTTATAGTCAGTGCAGGGCTGAACATGATTGCTCCGCTCTTTGAGAACGGAATTGATGCTGAGGTGAGGGTTAACGAGTTTTTTGTCGATTTTAGGCAGTTTCGAAGGATTTAAGGTTAAAAAGTATCCTCAAAGGACGTGTGAAATTTTTTAAATTAAAAATGAAATATGGTGTATGGGAGGGGAAGAGATCTTTTACGAAATTAATGACGAAAACGTCAGAGAGCTGAGAAAGAGATACAACAAAATCAGAAGG
>DAINRD010000007.1:0-180 GCA_036742095.1 Archaeoglobus sp.
TTCCGGGAGCCACGTTCAGGTATTCGGAAGATGTTTGCGGATACAGTGTTTCAGGCTTGGCGGCAATGGTAAAGACGCCGAAATACTGCTTCAGAGAGGTTCAGAGCTGTCCGGAAGGGTGTGAGTGACTGACCAAATCCGAAGCAGAGAAACAGAAAATGGACCCGTGCGAAAAAACAT
>DAINRD010000007.1:429-4093 GCA_036742095.1 Archaeoglobus sp.
CTGCGGAGAGGGAGCTTTACGTTAAAGGAACACTCCTTCAGACCTTCAGCATTCCATCCCTTGAACCGGGAGAGGAAGAGCGGTTCAGCTTCAATTTTCAGGTCCTTTGCAGCGGAGAAAAAGACACTATCCGAGTCGTTGTGGATTCGCAGAATACCGTGTTTGAATCCACAGAGATCAACAACGAGTTGGAAGTTGAATTATCCTTCCAACTTCTGAGGGAGCGGATTTAACTGTCGTGAGGATATGGAACGAGTCCTACGACAATGAACTGAGAGTTTACTACGAAATCAAAAACACGGGATATGGATATGCCTGCAGCTCTCAAACAGGATTTTTCGTTGATGGGGAGCTATTTGCAGTGGACGAGTTCGGGCCTTTAGGTCCGAAAGAATCGAGGGAGGAGGTTTTCTACAGGAGATACAGCATTGAGAGTTGCACGAGTCCGGGGAACGTTTTCGAGGTCGTGGCGGATGTTGATGATAACGTTCTGGAGCTTGACGAGGGTAACAACGCCTTCAGTGTTGTCTGGCTGTGCAGAGATTTTGTTCAGCAAAAGCCCGACCTTCAGGTGGGAGCGGTTTGGACTGAAGGGACGAGGACTTCAGACCTGACACTCCACATCCCGCTGCAGAACTTCGGCAAGGCGGAAAGCTCCCAGACCGAAGTGGTTGTTTATGAGAACGGGCAGCAGGTTGCAACCCTTCAGGTGTCACCCATCTCTCCGGGCGGGATAGAGACTTACAGGCTTCTCCACTGGTCACCCCAGAGCAGTTCAACAACCATAACAGTTTGCGTTGACGTCCAAAACAGCGTGGATGAGGAAAGAGAGGACAACAACTGTGCCGGCAGGATACTAACCTTCACCTCCACCTGCAGCGATGGTGTGCAGAACGGGGATGAGGAGGGAGTTGATTGCGGAGGGAGCTGTTTGCCATGCAACAGGTGCGATATGGCATCGCTGCCATCGAGATTCGACTGGAGAGACTACGTGGGACTCTCCGCTGTCAGAGATCAGGGAAGCTGCGGGTCTTGCTGATCACACTCTGCTCTCGCAGCTCTGGAATCTGCACTCATTGTCGAATCGGGTGCAAGCTCAAGCATAGACCTCTCCGAGCAGCACCTTCTGAGCTGTGAGCAGGACTGTGAGGTGGGAATTGGTGACTGGTGCTGGGCGAGCAGCGGAGATTGTGATGGAGGCTGGCCCCACAAGGCTCTCAACTTCATCATAAACAACGGCGTTCCGGATGAGCCGTGCTTCCCCTACACGGCAACAAACGGGAACTGCGGGGGCAAGTGCGGTGACTGGGAGGTCAGGAACAGAGGGAGCAGTTTACAGGGGGAAGGTCAGCAGTAACGTTGAAGCCTTAAAAAGAGCCCTGATATGCCACGGAGACCACTCTCTGTGGCTTCGGAGAACTGGGAGCACGCGTTGCTTCTCGTAGGTTACGACGACCTGAACACCATCTGCACGCAGAAATACGGAAAATCAGGATGCTGGATACTCAAGAACAGCTGGGGAGTATTCAGCGGGTTTTCGCATGACGTGTGGCACGATTATGGCTACGCCTACATCCCCTACTCTGGCTTTAAATACAGCGACATCAAAAACGGAGCCTACTACGTTATTCCATCGGACTACGCTCTTCACGCTGACTTCGAGATGATGGACGGCCTTGCTGCCGGAGATTTGGACGGAGACGGCATTTCTGAGATCGTGCACGCTGACAGAGGAGACCTGCTGCAGATTTTCAACCGTGGAGGGTTGCAGAGCAGCGAACAGATGGATTTCGAAGAGGGAGACCGCATAGCTGTTGGAGACGTGGATGGGGATGGAAGGATGGACGTGATACACGCCGACAGAGGGAATGAGGTTATCATCCACTTCCGACCACCCGTTGGGGTTGTCAGCAGCTTTTACCTCGACTTCGAGGAGGGCGATGACATCGCAGCTGGAGACGTCAACGGAGATGGCATGGATGAAATCGTCCACGCTGACAGAGGAGACTGGGTGAGGGTTTACAGCATGCACGGTGTATTGCTGGGTAAGATGCGCTTCAACTTCGAATTCGGTGATGGGTTTGCTGTCGCTGACTTTAACGGAGACGGTAAAGATGACATTATCCACGGAGACAGGGGAGACTCCTTCCACATCGTAAAGGGAGAGAGGTGGTTTGAATGAGGAAGGCTTTAATTTGTTTCCTAACCCTAACGCTGCTGCTTTCAACAGCTTCAGCCCTCAGGAATCCCTCAGCAGTTTACTGTGAGGCCATGGGTTATGATTACGTAATCTTCTCCTCGCCCTACGGCGACGTTGGGAAGTGTGTTCTACCCAATGGCGAGGCGGTAAATGCATGGGACTTCTACAGAGGAGAGGTTGCGCTGGATTACAGCTACTGTGCAAGCAGGGCTACGAGGCGAAACATGTTGAAAGAGAGGACTGCAAGAGCTGCCTCGTTTGTGTTCTACCAGACGGAAGGGAGGTGGAGGTTGCTGATCTCATGGGCCTGAGCTTTGCGGAAACAACGTGCGGAGATGGAGTTTGCGGAATTCCTGAGAACCACCCCTCCTGCCCGCAGGACTGCCGCTCTGGAGAGGAGGACGGATACTGTGATGCAGTAAAGGATGGCATTTGCGACCCTGACTGCTTGAAGGGTGAGGATGCCGACTGTGCTGAGAATGTTGAAGAGATTGCAACAACAGTCACGGCCACCGCAATTACCCCAAGTGAGGTGAAGAGGACTCCGGGGTTTGAGGCGCTGGAAGTGCTTGCAGCTTTGGCCTTAGTTCTTGCAGCAAAAAGAAAATTCTAAAATTTAATGTAAAGCGGACGAACACTGTTAATCCGTTTGAAGGGTCCGAAAACCCTACTTTAGATTTTCCTAAAATCTTTAAATCCCTTTTAAAAGGAGTAAAATTTTCGAAACCTATTTAAGGAAAAAGGTAAAAATTTTTCATGCGAATTGGTGTTCTGGTAGCAGGCCTTTTTGGAGTCCTGCTTCTTGCTACAGTTGTGCAGGCTCAGTGTCCTGAGGGCTGCGCCTGTCTTGACAAGGCAACTGCTGAAAAATACGGTCTGAGCAAGCTCTCCTCAAAAGTGCCACTTTGACTATGAGAAGGAGCAGTGCGTTGGCGGTTGCGACGTCGGGCAGTGCAATCTAAACACCATTGTAAGAGACCCGAAGACGGGCAAGGTGGTTTACGGAGAGTGCGCCTGCAAGCCCGTAAACGTCTGTCCAGCAGGATGCGAGTGCATGCCGAAAGAAAAGGCAGAAGAGGTATTCAGCAACCCGCAAGCATGCAATCCAAATCCGTGTGCCGTTGAGAAGGTGAAAGACGAGAGAACAGGGGAGGAATGGGAGGTTTACTCTTACTGCTTCAGGGAAGGTGAACAGGTCTGCCACTATGATGAGAAGAGCGGAAAGTGTGTTGGAGGATGTGAGAGGGGAGAGTGCATAATGCTGAGAGACTCCTACGGAAATCCCTTCTGCAGCTGCCTTACCAAGATAACCCAGACTATCCTTGAAACAAGCGTTGTTGAAAGAGCTTTACCACCCGAAGCCTCTCCGCTCACCTGCATTCCAGTCAAGCTCTACGTGAGACCAGCTTCGGGAGTTACGGGGATGATAATAACCGAAAACTACCCACCACAGTTCAGATTTGC
>DAINRD010000007.1:4103-5228 GCA_036742095.1 Archaeoglobus sp.
CATCACACCAGCATCATACGGAAATGGAACGGTAAAGTGGCTGCTTATAAACAAAAACGGGCTGAAGGAGCAGGAAATTGAGTACAGACTATGCCTGCCGAGAAATGCGGCCGGAGAGTACTACTTCAACGGCATCTGGGAGACCGACATCAATGCGGGAACCATTATTGGAGATACGAGCATAAAAGTGCTGCCATCAAAGACAAACTGGCCTCCGTGTCCTGTTACCGACAGCATGCTGCTCAGCTACATCACCCAGTGGTCTGAGGGCAATCTATCTGACCTTGAGCTTCTGCAGATTGTTGAGGTGTGGGATAAGGGGTGCTGAGGATGAGAGCTCTGTGGTTGGCCTTGGTGCTGTTGATTCTTTCAATATCCGCCGTTTCAGCTCAGGTTACGGTTACAAGAGATTTGCCAGATTCGGCTAAGGTTGGAGATGAAATTACTGTCACTCTGACCATCACCATTGGCAGCGAGAAGCCGGCGGGGGCGATAATTGAAGAGGGCATTCCCGACGGTGCAAGCTACGTCTCAAGCAGTCCTGAAGCTACACTAAGCGAGGGGAAGCTGAAGTGGGCTTTTTATGGTGACCAGCAAAAGGATATGACTGTTGAGTACACTCTGAAAGTGGGGAAAGCTGGAAAGCTGGACTTCGGCGGTGCGGTAAAGACCTTGCTGGGAAATGAGAACATAGGTGGCGATAGCGCGCTTGAAGTTTCAGAGAGCAAGCCTGCCGAACAAGGGCTACCTCAAAAAACTCCTGGATTTGAAATTACCGTTGGTATCGCAGCCCTCGGATCGATAGCCATTCTAAGGCGATTTACTCACTAATTTTTTTATTAAGCTAAAATAAAAATTCAACTACTGAACCTTCTCCCACTTGTAAAGCTCTACTATATCGGCCAGAGTTCTCCCCTTCTCCTCTATCTCGCCCCTTATCCTGTCTTCTCCCTTTTTAACCTCCAGAGCCCTTCTCGCAATCTCATATGCCCTCTGCTTCGGAATTACCATAACCCCGTTGTCGTCTGCAATAATCCAGTCTCCCGGATTGACCTCAACTCCCCCACAGATTATCTTGACGTTAATCTCCCCAAATCCCTTTGGTTCACCAGCGTTGGGCACCTC
>DAINRD010000007.1:5238-8406 GCA_036742095.1 Archaeoglobus sp.
TGACGAAGAGTGGAAAGCCAAGCTCCCTTATATCGTCAACATCTCTGACGGCCCCATCAATTATAACTCCGGCAATCTTCCTGTTTATGCAGCTCCTCGTTGCAAGCTCACCCCAGACTGCTGCGGTATCACCAGAACACTTTATAACCAGCACATCTCCCTCGCCTGCAACGTTTATTGCCTCAACAGTCTTTGCCCAGTCTCCGTCCATTGTGCTGACAGTAACAGCCTTACCAACAATCTTCTTACCCCTAACAAGCGGGTAAACACCCTCCATAGCTCTCGCCCTGTGCATCGCATCGCTCACATTCGGGGTTGAGACCTTCATCAGCAATTCCCTGATCTCCTCGTCCAGCGTTTTTCTCTTAACCTTTACCTCTCCTCTCTCAAAAACTCTGTCTATTGCCTCTCTGACCTTCTTAGCTGACTCTGTAACATTTCTCGACTTCACAATGTTGCTCCCCACTATAACAATGCTGGCTCCCATTGAAACGCAGGCAGCAGCCCTCTCAGCATCCAGACCCCCAGCCGCAGCTACAGGAATGGAAACGCTCTTTGCCACATCACCCAGCACTTCAAGCGGGTCCATCCCCTTCATCTGCTGGTCTATGCCTACGTGAACGTTAAGGTAGTCAACTCCAAGCTCCTCAACCTCCTTTGCTCTCCTGACAGGATCAGGAACGTTTATCAGGTCGGCCATAACCTCGCAGCCGTACTTTCTCGCTGCCCTGATGGCCTCAGCAATGGTATCGTCATCAGAGAGAGCGAGAATTATTACAACGTCAGCTCCGCTCTTTGCCGCCATCTCCACCTCTACGGCTCCAGTATCTATGGTTTTCATGTCAGCCAGAATCTTGTGCCCCCTGTAGTTCTTCTTGAGCTCTCTGATTGCATCCATCCCCTCACTTTTTATGAGCGGAGTGCCCGCCTCAAGCCAGTCTGCCCCTCCCTCAATTGCCTCGCCTGCAATCTCAATGGCCCTTTTCAGCTCAAGGAGGTCAAGGGCTACCTGAAGGATGGGTCGGTTCATGAAAAATACTGAGCTTAGGGAAATTTAATCTTTTTTAGAAGATAACTTTAAAACCGAGAGAGTGAAATTCTAAGAGTGGTGAATCACCCCTGTATAATTCAGGTTAGAGACGTCACGCCAGAAAAAATGGAAATTGTGAGAAAAATGGCTTTGAAGAGAGAAGCGGAAATTGAGAGCTCAAAGAAAGGTATTGACATCTATTTTGAGGACGTGAACGAAGCGAGGAAGTTCATTTCCACATTGAGAAAATCCATGAAGTTCAGAATTAAGATGTCAACCAAATACGCCGGTTTGAGGGGTAGCAGAGTTAGGGTTCTCTTTGTCTACTCCTTGAGAGGTGCTGGTGGGTTCAGATGAGAATTTCAGTGGAAGAGTTCCTGAGAATAAGGAGAGAGCTAAAAACTCTGAATGATGTCAAGAAACTTCCCTATCCCAGAGGAACTCTGCACTGCATCCTGCAGCAGAAGAAGGTGGACAGTGTGAAGAGGAAGTATCACACCTTCACGGAGAGAATTCCAGAAATTGTCGATTACTGGGAAAGAAAAAGGGCATTTCCGAAGTGGCTCACGCTTCCCCCCGTAATGAAGCTTCGATTGCTCATGAAGGGTATGGGATACTCAGCCAAGACAATTAACAAAGCACTGAGAACCCCGGAAGAGGTTGTTGAAGATGAAAGACTAATCGATCAAATAAGAAGGGCGGTTTTGAGCGACTACGTTTACTCACCCATTGCCGCCAGGCTTCAAAGGGCGAGGGGGAAGCTGGGAGAAAAAGCAATTGCCCACGAGCTGGAGAAAGCAGGTATTGAGTTTCAGACAGAGAAAGATTTGAAGGGAAAGTTCAGCAAAACTCCGGATTTTTACTTTGAAGAGCCAGTTAAATTTCTTGGAAAAGAGCTGAAGTGGATCGAAAGCAAGGCATTGTTTGGTGACCCAAGAAATCATGACCTCTACTGGAAGAAGCAGTATTCCAAGTACTTTGAGATGTTTGGAAATGGACTAATTATTTACTGGCTTGGGTGTGTGAATGGCTTTGACGTGAGCGATGGCTCTGAATTCAGGAACTCCTACAGAACCTCCCTACTCGACATGCTGATTTACGTAACAGACTCAAAGGACGAGAGTTATGCGGAGAAGCTCAATGCAACCTTTGTTGAGGTTGAAGAGGACAGCGATATTCTTGCAGCAGAAAAAATCATTTCAGCTTATTCTGAGGGAAGAGTTTTTGCCCACACAGATAAAAAGGATGAGCTGACAAGAATACTGAGAAATGTTGGTTTTGATGTTGTGGTGCTCTAAACTACCCACCTCCCTTTCCTTTCGGCGGGCTGGGGACGAACTCCACACCCGGATGTCTCTGCATCATTGGCTGTGGGTATAACTCCATCAGTTCGTAAACTTCCTCTGGAACCTCTGTTGAGACATTAAGCCCTAATTCTCTGAGTTCTTCAACACCAAGCGGGTAGTCGTGTGTCCATCTGCCTTCTGTCAAAATTTTTGCCACCTCTCTCGCCCTCTCCTCACCCATTTTATCTTTAAGTAACCTGAAAACCGTCTCATTCACCTGCCTGATGGCTTTTTCCGCAATATCAGCCATTATGAGCGTCTGGTCGTCAATGTCCTTGGTTTCCTTCCTCTCAACAGCCCTCAGAATAGACGGTGCCGGGAAATTCATCAGCTGGGGGTCAACAGGCCCAAGAACAGCGTGCGGGTCCATGAGGATTTCATCAGCAGCGAGAGCGATTAAAGTTCCACCACTCATCGCATAGTGCGGGACTGTTACTGTTGTCTTGGCCGGGTGGTCGTGAAGGGCCTTTGCAATCTGTGTGGCAGCGAGAACAAGCCCGCCTGGAGTGTGGATGATCAAATCAATGGGCTTGTCCTTTGGAGTGCTCCTTATGGCCCTCAATACCTTCTCAGAATCGTCAATGTCGATGAAGCGGTAGATAGGGATGCCAAGGAAACCTATGCTCTCCTGTCTGTGTATCATTGTAATAACATTGCTTCCTCTCTTCGCCCCTATCCTCTGCATCGTTCTTCTTCTTGCGGCAAGAAGCTGCTGGTGCCTCAGCTGAGGAGCAAAAATCAGGTAGAGGAAGAGCAGTATCCAGAAAAGCCCGCTGAAACCCAAAGGGGTCA
>DAINRD010000007.1:8495-12951 GCA_036742095.1 Archaeoglobus sp.
TTCGACATCAGCAGGTTCAACCCCATCTTTCCCGAGCTTTGCAGGTATGCCAACAGCAACATTCTCTATCCCATACTCCCCCTGCAGAACAACGCTTGTTGGAATAATTTCACCAGTATCCTCAACTACAGCCCTCACCATTCTGTACACTGCCACAGCAGGCCCGAAAATCGTTGCTCCTTTCCTCTTTATAACTTCAGCAGCCACGAACCTCGTGTCCTTCTCAACAGCATCCCAGTCAACCTCCCCGTCAAAATCAGCTAAGCTTTTTGCAACGAACATACTGTCCCCGTGCTCCCCAATAATCCATGCTCTCCTGATTTCTCCCGCTCCTGCAGCGTGCATCCTCTCCTTCAACCTCTGGGAGTCGAGCTGGTTGCCCATGCCGAAAACTTCATTTCTCGGCTTTCCGCTTTCCTTCCACATTATGTAGGTCATTACGTCCATCGGATTCGTTACGACAAGAATTTTGCTTTCAGGAGAGTTTTCGACTATTTTCTTTGCCACATCTCTGATTATTCCCGCATTCTTTGTTGCAAGGTCAAGTCTCGTCATTCCTGGTTTTCTCGCAAGGCCAGCAGTTACAACGATGATATCACTTCCTTTCAGCAGAGAGTAATCAGAGCCTCCAGCGATTTTCGGATATCTGTCAATTCCCGCTGCTGCGTGAGACAAGTCCATTGCCTCTCCCACTGCCAGATCCTCGGCAATGTCAACCAGAGCTATTTCGTCAACGTCAAGGTTCAGCAGGCAGGTGAAGGCGGAGGTGCTTCCTACTCTCCCTGCACCAACAAAACCGAGTTTCATGGAGAAATTTTGATTCTAAATTTAAAAGGTTTCACATTTCGGCGTTAACCCTCCTGTCCTTTGGAACGAAGTTTCTCAAAATCTTCCCATTTCCCCTGCCACATCCAGCAAAGTAACTTCCACATTTCACAATCCAGTAACCCTCCACGCTCGCCTCTATGTCCTCTCCTCTCATCCACCTTTTAAAATTCTCCTCATCGAGCTCAATGACGTTTTTACCTGCCGCTTTTCCAACAATGAAGCTGCCCTCGATGGAAAGTCTCAGACCATCCCTCTCAATCGTGCCGAAGTACAGACCCTTTTGCAGGGCTATCTCGTCGAACTCGCAGCTCTTGTATGCGTAAACTCTGTTCTTTCCTCCCAAGTAAAACCTAAGGGTTTCGGGAAGTTCCGCATCAAACTGTTCCTTTAAAAGCTTCCTCACGGTTTCCTCAGCTTCGCCACGAAGAACCCTTCTGTGTCGCTGGTCTGGGGATGAAGGCGAAGGCATTTTTTCACCTCCTCGCTGTATTCTTTTCCATCAAATTCTTTAAAAGGCTCAACCCCCTTAACAGGAAGCTTAATCTCCTCAATTTCGGCGTCGGTATTCCTCAAAAGGTAATCCACAACCTCCTCGTTCTCCATTGGCTCTAAAGTGCAGGTGGAGTAAACAACCACTCCCCCCGGCTTAACTGCCCTGTAGGCAGCCATTAGAAGGTTTTTCTGCAATCTTGAAAGCCCATAACAGTCCCTCAGTTTCCAGAGTCTTATGTTCTTGTAGTTCTTCCTTATCATTCCCATATTGCTGCAGGGAGCATCAACAAGAACAGCATCAAACGCATCCGAGTACCTGCCAAAGTACCTGCCATCTTTAACTGTAACTCTGGCAATCAGCACGCCACATCTCTGGAGATTGGAAATCAGAATGTTAACCCTTGAGTGCTTGACGTCGTTCGCAACCAGACAACCCTCGTTCTCCATGTACTGAGCTATCTGGGTGGTTTTCGCCCCCGGAGCTGCAGCGATGTCAAGTACCCTCATCCATGGCTCGACATCCATTACCACTGGAGGTATCATCGATGCGGACTCTTGAGAGAAAATAAGGCCAAGCTGATGCTCAGGAATCTTTGAAAATTCATCAGTTGAGATATAGAATCCCCCTTCACACCAAGGAACCTTTCCGGTGATTAGCTCTTTGAGGTTCTCAGAGACCTCCTCAACTTCAGCCTTTAATGTGTTTACCCTCACACTAACCCTTAAGGGCTTCACCATGTATCTGAAAAAGTCGTCACTGCTGTCTATTTTCAACAATCTGTCGTAAAGCTCTGGATTAATTTTCCTGAAGGCTTCCTTTATCTCCTCAACTTCTGCTTCCGGGTTGATGAAAACCCTCATTTCAGTTCTGGGAAGTAGTAAGCCTCTGACTCTTCAAAGCAGTACTTAATTGTGTCGAACCGCTCCTTTAATCCCTTTACATCCTCCCTTATCTTTTCAACAGATTTTTTCTCCTTTATTGCAGCATCGATTATTTCAGCTATGGTTCTCATCTCCTCTTCCTTCATTCCAATCCTCGTTACTTCCTGAACTCCCATTCTTATTCCAGAGGGGTTAGCACTTTGGTTGATAGAATCCCAAGGCAGAAGATTCTTGTTTAGTATTACTCCGACATTCTCCAGCAGCTTTGCAACTCTCTTTCCTCCGCCGAACTCCCTCACGTCAACGGCAACCTGATGGGTTTCGGTAAATCCTTTCTTCTCTCCAAGAACTTTGTAACCAAGGCCGTAAAGCTCCTCCGCAAGAGCCCTGGCGTTTTTAACAACCTGCTTGGCGTATTCCTGTCCAAACTCCATCATCTCCATGGCGGCAATAACGTATCCAGCGAGGGTGTTTAGGTGGTGATTGCTCACAACCCCCGGAAAGACTGCCCTGTCAACCCTCTCCGCCAGTTCTTTCTTAGACGCAATTATCGCCCTCTGCGGGCCGAAGAATGTTTTGTGAGTGCTGCCGGTCATCAAGTCCGCACCCTCCTTAAGGGGATTTTGAAAGGCCTTTCCTGCGATGAGTCCGAGAACGTGGCTTGCATCATACATCACACGAGCGCCAATCTCGTCGGCAATCTCTCTAATCTCCCTTACGGGCTGCCTGAAGAGGATGAGAGATGAGCCCAACACGAAGAGCTTGGGTTTCTCCTCAAGAGCGAGCTTTCTTGTAGCATCAACATCTATGTTCATCTCCTCATGGTCGAAGGGGTAGTAAACCACCTTCAGACCCCTCAATCCAGCTGCCGATACAGTATCGTGGCTTATATGTCCACCACAGGGGACGGAAATGCTCATAATCTTGTCTCCAACTTTAGTGGTGGCGAAGAAGGCTGCAATGTTGGCTACAACTCCTGAAATGGGTTGAACGTTGGCGTGTTCGGCCTCAAAAATTTTCTTGGTAAGCTCAATGGCCTTCTCCTCTATGGTGTCAACAAACTTGCATCCTTCATAAAATCTCTCACCGACTTTTCCTTCAGCGTACCTGTGACCAAAATCGGAAAGATAACACCTCCTTACGGCCAGTGAAGTTACGTTTTCACTTGCAATCAGCGGGATAGACTCCTTCATCATTCTGGTATGCAATTCAATAATTTCGAAGACTTCTGACATGTTCATGTGCTCAGCTACTGATAAAAAATATTTAAGGCTTCCGCGAACCTTAGTTCATGGAAATCATATCCTCCCGTGATATGCAAATTCTCGATGCGAACTGCGAGTTTTTTGGTCTGAGCAGAATGCTACTGATGGAGAATGCAGGAAGAGGAGTTGCGGAGGAGATTGAGAAGAGGTTTGAGAGGTGTAAAGTTCAGATTTTTGCTGGAGGTGGAAACAACGGCGGGGATGGTTTTGTTGCTGCAAGACATTTAAACGGATTTGAAGTGGAAATCTACCTTTTAAGCTCCCCCAAAACTGAACTGGCAGTTAAAAACCTTGAAATCTGCCAGAAAGCAGGAATTCCGGTTTTCAGCGGTTTACCAGACGAGGTTGATGCAGATGTGGTTTTGGACGCAATGCTCGGAACGGGAGTTAGAGGAAAGCTCAGGGAGCCATACAGCACTGCGGTTGAAATGATAAACGACAGTGATGGGTTTAAGGTGGCTGTTGATGTTCCGACAGGTCTCAATCCAGACACCGGAGACTACGAAGAAGCCGTAAGGGCAGACCTCACCGTTACCTTCCACAAAGCCAAACCCGGACTTCTGGTAGCCAGGGAAATTTGCGGAGAAGTTGTTGTAAAAAAGATTGGAATTCCCGCTGAATTTGAGAGGCTTTGCGGACCCGGAGATGTTGTATTCTCGTACAAGAGGAAGGAGAACGCACATAAAGGACAGCATGGCAGAGTCCTCGTGATTGGGGGTGGGGATTACACAGGTGCCCCCGCCCTGGCAAGTATGGCGGCACTTTACAGCGGCGCAGATATAGTAACTACAGTTGTGCCAAGGGCTATAAAGCCAGTGGTGGCGTCTTTCAGTCCTAATTTGATAGTGAGGGGAGTTGGTGAGGAGAGAATTGGACTGGAGAACTTGAAAGAGCTTGAAGCTCTTGCAGAGAAGCACGACGTCGTTGTAGCCGGTATGGGTGTGGGTAACAACCCGGAATTTGAAGAATTGATTCGTGAGCTTCTCAAG
>DAINRD010000007.1:12990-15376 GCA_036742095.1 Archaeoglobus sp.
TGAGATTGACGTTCTCGAAGCAGCGCAGAAGGCAAAGGCTGTAATTCTGCTGAAAGGCAAGGAGGACCTGATCACGGATGGGGAGAGAGTCAGGGTAAACAAAAGCGGAAATGCCGGGATGACCGTAGGGGGAACAGGAGACGTTCTTGCAGGAATTTGTGGGGCATTTCTATGCAACGACGATGCTTTTCACGCTGCATGTGCTGCAGCCTTTTTAAATGGATTTGCGGGTGACATCTGCTTTGAAAGCTATGGATACAACTACACGGCCGAGGAATTGATAAAGGCGATTCCTGAAGCGTTGTTAAGGTGTCAAAATCTTATTTAGCTCTCTCTCCTTTTCAGCCCTCTCCTGACGAACTCCATTACGTCTTTCGTAATGTAATCCAGAACTGTCCCTTTGGCCTCCAGAATCTTCATGTAATCAACGATTTCCCTGTACTCCCCGCCTCCAATGGCGTTTGCAATTATTGCCGCCCCCTGTGCAGACTGCTTAACGCCAAGTCCTCCAAGAAGCTTTACCTCCTTTCCCTCACTCCTTATTTTTCTCAGCACGTCGGGAGCGAATCTTCCCGAAAGGATGTAGAAGTCTGCATCCACAGACACTTCCATTGCTCTCAAACCTTTCAGAACGAATTCTGATAGGATGTTGAGGGTTTCGCTCTCATTCAGCTTCCACTCCTCCGCAAAGCTCCTGACCCCTCCGCTGAAAATCAACTTCTTCGGGAACTCTCCAATGATGTAAGCAAGTTCGGCGTCCATGGCACCCATTGAAGAGTAGCCGGGAAACGAGCAGCTACCACCCATTCCATCAACAATCCTGCCGTTTCTTACTGCTATGAAGGCATTGAACCCTTCTCCAACCTCCGCAAGTACGAAGTTAAGCTTCGTTATCTCTTCCTCTTCACTGAGCTTGGCCACCGCAAGAACGGCTGAACAGAGCTTGTCGGCAGTTCCCAGGTCAATTCTGTTCATTTTCCTCCAGGGAGGGACTGTTGGGAGATGAATTACCGCAGGAATCGTGAAGAGGTTTACTCCCCTCTCCTTAATCACCGATATTAGTTTTCTCATACCAATTGCCTTCTCCGATTCAAAGTTGAGAGTCATCAGCATCACGTCAACTTCATCCAGCTCAGAGAAGGGTTTCACAGGAAATCCATATCCTGAAAGACCGGCGGCAATCTCGGCTCCACTCTCCAAAATTGCTTCAACAACTCTTTCAGGCTCTGTTCTTACAGTTTCAGTGGGTATGCTTTTTCTGTAAACCACTCTGCCTTCTTCCAGAGCCACAACATCATAACTCCCAGTTCCCGGATCAATACCCGCAGAAATCATACTACCACTACTTCCAAGTTGATCCGCTCAATATTCCTCTAATCCTGTCATTGGTACTTCTCATGACCCTTTTTAACTTTACCCTGATTAAATCCCCCTCTCCAACAACCTCTATTTTGAAGTCAACACCGAGAAGTCTGATATGGTTTTTAAACAGCTCCAGAACCTCAGGATTTTCAAAAACAAGCTCGCTTTCTTCATATATCGTTTCGCCATTCTTGCAAGCCTTTATGCTCTCCACTATCGGCTCAAGTATGGCTTTTCCAAGCCCAAAACACCTCTCCTTGAATTCTTCCTCGCTATCATTAAACTCAACACTTTGAAAGGCCTCCCTCACAATTCTGGAAAGCATGAAGTCTCTCCCATACTCTCCAAAAAACCTGAAGGCATATCTAAGGTCTGAAAGGTTTGCCGAGCTTGTGGTGTATTTCAAGGGGTCTATTTTCATTTCAGGGTCTTTAAAAACCACTCCTTCCCTTCGCTCCTTGTTCAGCCCATCCAAAACACTCCTGATTTTCTCAGAATCGTCGGTTTCAGCATTTTCGAGGATTCTGGTCATCTCAAGCCCATAATTCTCCGCTATTTCCACCTTCTTGTCAATGCTCAGGGGTTCATTTGTTCTGGCGTTTCTGATGTCAAAAAGGAAGAATTTAAGAGTTTTTATGCCGTAAACGTCCGTAGGAACGTATGGTGACGCCTTTCCGACAGCCTCGCAGCAAAGCATGTAATCTGGATAGTCCCTGAAAAAATCATCTTCTATCTGCTCCCTCACCTTCTCGGTGGTGTATGGACATATCAGCCCTCTTCTCGTTATCCCGTAGAGGTTTTCTCCAATTTTGACAACTCTCACATTGTATCCATTCATTTTCTCTTCAAGAACAATCTCTCTCCTACCAAAATGGGCTTTCAGAGTTGGGTGAAGGGTCAGAGCTCTCCTTATCTTGGGAAATCCTCTGAAAACCTTCAAAAAACCCTTGCCCTTAACAACAACAGTTCCGTCCTCATACTGGCCAAATTTTTTCTCAAACCTGAAGGCATCCTCAATATCAGG
>DAINRD010000007.1:15393-17805 GCA_036742095.1 Archaeoglobus sp.
ATGTTTCTCTCTTCCAGTCTCTCAGCGGCAGATTTTGATAAATTTAAAGCTTTAGCAACAAAATTCATGCCCTTGAGTAAAGGAACTTTATCAGATCCCGCTCTGTGATTATTCCCTCCAGTTTTCCGTTTTCAACTATTAGGGCCGCGCCATAACCCTTTTCAAGCATGGATTTAACGAGATGGGAGATGCTAATGTCTTTGGGGAACGTCAGAATATCTTTGTAAACGAGAAGCTTATCGTTGGCGAGAATTGTGGATACGGGCTTCTCAATAGCATCCTTTATGTTACCGCTTGTAAGCATTTTAAAGGCCTCTCCAGTTCCAAAATACCTGAGAATCTCCCTGACTGTTATCAGCCCAACGAGAATCCCGTCGTCTATTATGGGGATTCTCCTGAGTTTTTTCTCAATCATTGTTTTCATGGCCCTCTCTATGGTGTCTTTTGGTCGAAGGGTGACAACATTTGGAGTCATGTAGTCTGCTGCTACCCCATCCATTCTGTTGTGGGAGAGGTATCTCAGAACATCTCTCTCAGTTACAATACCAACTACCCTGTTTTCTCTATCCACTACAGGGCAACCCCCGACCCTCTTTTCAAACATTATCTCAATTGCATCGCCAAAGCTGTCATCACTTGACACCGTAACCACATTTCTCTGCATTATTCTCTCAACAACCTTTACGAGGCCGTATTTCTCCCCTCCCCCAAAAATGTTCACGAAATCTGTTGCAGAAATAATACCCTCAAGCCTCTTTGTTCCAGCATCTGCAATGGGAACTCTCCTGAAGTTTTTCTTAAGCATCATTTTGAGGGCGTTCATCAAGGTTGAGGTGGGAGGAACTGTGAAAACATCTTTTGTGGCAATTTCCATTACATTCCTGGTTAAAACCAAATTACATCACCCCTCAAAGTCCATGCAATCTTCACATAAGTTCAGACCGTTGTTGCTGTAAAGTTTATCAGAATACTTACCGCAGCGGTCGCAAATTCCAGCCATCTCCTCCTCTTCTTCAATCACCGGTCCTCCTACATTTTGAATGCTGTACCCAACAGTGTCCTGAGTTAAGAGGGCTGAGAACTCTCCCAAGTCAAGGGAAACACTCAAAATATCGTTGTCGGTGATGATACCAACGAGCTCTCCATTGTTGTTAACCACAGGGAGTCTCCTGATTCCCCTCTTCATCATGATTCTGGCAGCCTCCCTCAAACTCGTGCTGGGAGAGATTGTTATCACTGGTTGAGACATTACTTCCTCAACAAGAATTTCACTGGGAACTCTGTTTCTCGCAACAACCTTGGAAATCAAATCCTTCTCTGTAACAATTCCCACGGGTAAACCACCGTCAATGACCACCGCACTGCCCACCCCGTATTCTACAAGTCTTTTGGCAAGATTGTGGACACTGTCCGTTCTTTTTACAGTGCAAACGACAGTGGTCATCACTTCCTTTACTGGTATGTCTGTCTGCATTGCAACCACCTCACCCTTTGGTCTTCAGGTGAATTAAAAGCTTTTTTGATGTATCACGAAATTTCAAAATTGAATGAGTCGTCGAGCAAACATTTATTTTCCACTGAAAAACTTTATCTGGCATGATAGAGGAAAATCTTGTAGAATTTATTGAAATACTCATGCTCGCAAGCGCTGTTGCCATTGCAATCAAATTCATCAGATTTCCCTACACCATAGCCCTCGTCATTGCGGGACTGATTGTTGGCCTGCTGGGGATTCTGCCAGAGCTTCCGCTAAGCAAGGAGGTTGTATTCTTAATCTTCCTGCCACCTCTTCTCTTCGAGGCGGCCATGAACATGGATTTGAGAGAGTTGAGAGATAATTTTGCTCCAATTTCTGCAATCGCCTTTCTTGGGGTGATTTTCACCACACTCTTCGTTGGCTTCTCACTAAACTGGATATTCGGCATTTCCTTAGAGCTTTCTCTGCTGCTGGGAGCTATGATTTCCGCTACGGACCCAGTTTCCGTTCTTGCAACATTCAAATCCATCTCCGCCCCCAAGAAGCTATCTGTAATCCTTGAGGGAGAGAGTGTGCTCAATGATGGTGCTGCCATTGTCGTCTTTGCCATTGCCCTCGAAATGATAAAAAGCGGCACTTTCGACCTTCTGAATGCGGGTCTTGAGTTCCTCGTGGTGTGTGCAGGTGGTGCAGCTGTTGGTTTGGCTGTGGGGTATCTTGCCTACAGAATTCTTGGAAAAATTGACGATGCGCTCGTTGAAATCGCCATAACAATCGTCGTGGCATATCTTGGATTTATTCTCGCGGAGAGATTTCACTTATCGGGAATCATTGCTGTTGTGGCTGCTGGCCTCATTCTGGGAAACTACGGAAAGGATTTCTCCATGTCTCCAACAACCAGAGTGACAATGATTGACTTCTGGAGCACCGTTGTC
>DAINRD010000008.1:0-15701 GCA_036742095.1 Archaeoglobus sp.
TGACGGGATTGCTAACAGCGTAGTTATACCTTTTGTGATACTCATCAGCCTTTTCAAGGCTATCAGCCTTAATCCACTCCTCCAAGGACATAATCTCACCCCCTCAACTCTCTCAGCTTCCTCAGCAACTCGTCAAACTCCTCATCGCTCAATCCTTTGAGCATTTTAGCCCTTCCCAGCGTAATCGTTTTTGCAAGCGTTTTCCTCAGCACGGGATTTCTGAGGGGTGTGAAGCCGTAGGATGCGAGGATTTCTACCGCCTCAGGATACCATTCGATGAGCCTTCCAACATTGGTGCTTTCATCAATCCTGAACTCCTCCTCTTCATCAGCCTTAAATTCAGCCTTTTTTGTGACTTTAAGCAGAATGAACCTGTCTCTCCTTTCAGCACTGCAATCTGCGTATTCGGAAAGGTGAGTGGTGATTGCCTCAACATCAGCATCCAGATCCAGCACGAACTGCACCTCCTCCCCCACTTCTACATTCTCAATTGCCTCAACAATTCCTCCGAGGGCTTCGGGCAGCGAAAGCCCCCTCAAATCAGATATTGCTACCATAACAGTAATTCATCATGAAACTACAAATCAGTTTCCACTAAAATCTTCGGTGAAGCTTTGCGGGAAAATGGTAAAATAGTATCATGTTAAATTCCAACATGGAAAACAAGAAGGAGTTACTGAAAAACCTTCTCAGGCAGATTCATGAAGGGAAGGATGTTTCAGAACTGAAGGAGCAGTTTAAAGATGTTCTTGCCAGCATCTCCCCCCTCGAAATCCCGCTGATAGAGCAGGAGCTCGTTAAGGAAGGTATCTCGACAAGGGAGATAGCGAAGATGTGTGATATACACGTGGAACTCTTCAGGGAGAGTGTTGAGGGAGCATTCAGCGTTGAAGATATCCCGGAGGGGCATCCTCTTCACACACTCTTCATGGAAAACAGGGAGATAGTGAAGGATGCGGAAATGCTTGCATTGCTTGCAAACACGCTGGAGAGGGAGATGAAGGGAGAAATTCTGGAGGAGATGGAAAGCGTTGTGGCAGAGCTGA
Organism: Archaeoglobus sp.; assembly: GCA_036742095.1. Lineage (GTDB taxonomy): Archaea > Halobacteriota > Archaeoglobi > Archaeoglobales > Archaeoglobaceae > Archaeoglobus. Next base: position 1,047 of record DAINRD010000008.1, read on the forward strand.
TAAAGGTTGGCCACACCCACTACAACAGAGAGGAGATGCTCATTTTCCCTTACATCGAGAGGAGGGGGATTACTGCCATTCCAAACGTGTTGTGGTTCAAGCATGATGAGATAAGGGCTGCTCTGAGGGTTTTGCACAGGCTCCTGACTACGGACTCAGGGGAGAAGTGGGAAGAGCACATTAAAAGAATTGTGGAGAAAGCGCGGGAGGTTTCATCGGCAATGCTGGACATGGTCTTCAGGGAGAACAACATCTTCTACCCAACGCTGAAAGTTCTGCTCAGCGAGGGAGAGTGGAGGGCAATAAGGGAGCAGGAGGAGATAATAGGTTACTACAAAGTCACGCCAGCAGAATGGGAGAGTGATGCCAAGCCCGTGCATCCTTACGAGATAGACACAGCCATAACTGCGGAACAGCTAATCAGTCTGCCAGATGAAGTTCAGAACCTGCTGAAGGGGCAGGTTTTGAAGCCAGACAGTTATGAGGTCGTGAGGGAGGGTGACCTGAGGCTTGAGGAGGGCTACCTCTCTCAGAGGGAAATTAACGCCATTTTCAAAGCTCTGCCCTTCGACATAACCTTCGTTGATAGCAATGACAGGGTTAGGTTTTTCTCAGGGAGCGACAGGATATTCGCAAGAACGCCTTCCGTCATCGGGAGAAGAGTCCACCTGTGCCATCCGCCGAGGAGCGTTCACATTGTGGATAAAATACTGAGGGCCTTCAGAAACGGGGAGAGGGACGTGGCAGAGTTCTGGATAAACATGGGTGGAAGGTTGATACACATCCGCTACTTTGCAGTGAGGGATGAAGGGGAATACCTCGGCACGGTGGAGGTTGTTCAGGACGTGACGGAAATAAAAAGGCTTGAAGGTGAGAAGAGACTTTTGGGGTGGAAATAAAAATGAAAGAAAGAATCCCTCCCGGGCAGAGAGTTGTTGAAAAACTTCCGGTGCTGCAATACAGAGGCATCCCGCACATCGACGTAAAGGAGTGGAGATTCCGGGTTTACGGTCTTGTCTCAAAAGAGCTTACCTTTTCCTACGACGAACTCCTCGAACTTCCGCAGAAGGAGTTCAAATGTGACGTTCACTGCGTAACGGGCTGGAGCAAGCTCGACTCCGTTTGGGGAGGTTTTGAAGCCTCTGAAATTGTAAGGTTATCAGAACCGACTGAAAACGCCCGATACGTAATGGTTCACTCAGCAGACGGCTACACAACCAACCTCTCCATAGAGGATTTCTCGAAGGGATTTTTCGCCGTGAAAATGAACGGAAAACCATTACCTCCCGAGCACGGCTACCCGCTCCGCCTGGTTGTGCCGCACCTCTACTTCTGGAAGAGCGCCAAGTGGGTAACGGCAGTGGAGTTCATGGCTGAAGAGAAGCCGGGGTTCTGGGAGAGCAGGGGTTACCACGTAAGGGGCGATCCCTGGAAGGAGGAGAGGTACAGCCGTGATTAAAGCTGGCTCTGGAAAAATTTATTAAAGCCACCAATACAGTTAAAATCATGGTTATAGGAGTTACGATGGTTAATGTGACTCCAGGAAAGGAGAAAGATGTTTATATCGCCATAAAGGGAAAGAAGGGAGTGAGAGAGGTCTACCACGTTTTCGGCGAGTTTGACTTTGTTGTCATAATCGAAACGGGCAGTCTTTCAGAACTGAACAAGCTGGTAGATGACATCAGGGCGGTGGAGGGAGTCACAAAAACCCAGACTGTAATAGGAGCCGAAATATGACCGAAACGAAACACAGGGAGATAAGCGTTGCTGAGTTTTTCGAAAAGAACAAGCACATCCTCGGCTACTCAAATCCCGCGAAGGCAGTGATAACCGTCGTGAAGGAGGCAGTAGACAACGCCCTTGATGCCTGTGAGGAAGCTGGAATTCTGCCAGACATCTTCGTTAGAATCTCGAAAGTGGACGACCACTTCAAAATCGTTGTTGAGGATAACGGCCCAGGTATACCTCGAGAACAGATTCCGAAGGTTTTTGGAAAACTCCTTTACGGTTCAAGATTTCATGAAATAAGGCAGAGCAGAGGGCAGCAGGGTATAGGAATCTCTGCAGCCGTTCTCTATGCCCAGCTAACCACCGGCAAGCCTGCAATTGTTGTTTCAAAAACCGCTGATGACGAAAAGGCAAATAAAGTCGCACTTTACATCAACACCAAGAAAAATGAGCCTGAAATTGTTGAGGAAAGTGAGGAGGACTGGTATCTCCCAAGCGGAACAAGAATTGAGCTGGAAATAACAGGAAATTACGTCAGAGAGAGAAAGCAGAGCGTTTATGAATACCTCAGGGAGACGTCGGTAATCAACCCCCACGCCAAAATTACCTTTGTGGAGCCCGATGGTACCATAAACGAATTCAAAAGGGTTACTGAGGAAATTCCGCCCCCACCAAAGTCAATAAAGCCACATCCTCATGGGATAGAGCTGGGAACTCTGATGAACATGCTGAAGGCAACCAAGGCAACAACACTCAGGAAGTTTCTGAAGGAGGAATTTGTCAGAGTGGGAGACAAAATTGCAGATGATGTTTTAAAAAGAGCGGGTTTCAGCGGAGATGAAAATCCTCACGAAATGGGGAGGGACGAGGCAGCAAAACTTCTCGCGGCTTTCCGAAATACGGACTTCCTACCCCCGCCAACAGACTGCCTTTCCCCAATTGGGGAATCGTTTATTGCAAGAAGCCTGATGGCTGAATACTCTCCTGAATTTGTGTTTGCTGTTACGCGGAAGCCAAGAGTTTACTCAGGCCACCCATTCCTCGTGGAGGTAGGACTGGCTTACGGGGGGGAAATCAAAAGTGAAAAGGTTTCTCTGCTGAGGTATGCCAACAAGATACCTCTGCTGTACCAGCAGGGTGGATGCGCCCTGACAAAGGCTGTCGAGAGCGTAAACTGGAAGATTTATGGACTGATGCAGAATAAAGGCGAGCTCCCATCAGCGCCGGCAGTCATTTTAATCCATCTCGCATCCACCAACATCCCCTACACGTCTGAATCGAAGGAGGCTGTAGCTTCCATTCCTGAAATAATCGACGAGACAAGGCTTGCCCTTCAGGAAGCGGGAAGAAAGCTTAAGGAATACCTTGAAAAGAAGAGCAGACAGCAGAAAAAGAAGAAAAAAGAGGAGATGATAGGAAAAGTTCTCCCCCTGATTGCCCAGAAGGTTTGCGAGGTTCTTGAAAAAGAACCTCTGGAGATAGACCGCATAGTGGCAAGAATAATGGGGTATCTGCATATTGAGAGAAATGTAATCGAAGAGGACGGCACTAAAGTCGTTACTCTGAGAATTTCTAACTTCACCCGCGCAAAGAGGGACATCAAGATTTACGAGATGTGTTCTGGAGAGGTAAAGGCAGATGGTGCAAAGGTTTCAGGTTCTGGTTACTCTACGGTGATGTGGGAGGTTGCAGTTAAGCCGGAAGAGGAGATTGAATTGAAATACAGGCTTAAGGGCAGAATTCTCAACAAAAAACCCTTGGTAGATGGCATAGATGAAGAGATTCTCAGTGGTGCGGAGGTCATGAGTCTTCTCTGAAGACTCCAAGAATTTCCCTTAAAATCTCAACCAGTTTTTTACCCCTCTCTGTTAACTCGTAACTTTCTTCTTTTTTCTCAGCAACGCCTAATTCAAGCAAGGCTTTGAGATGGCGGTCAATGATGCCAGGATTGAGCTTGGTTTCAAACATTAGCTGCGAGAATCTCTTGGAACCCCTGTCAAGGGAGAAAAGGACGTCGCTAACACCGCTTCTGGAGATTGTTTTAAGCAAAACCTCCAGTTTTTCGGGTCTTCTGTCCTTGTAAGGGTCAATCATATTGGCAACCACTAAAAGTCTCAGCTATTCTGTTTATCAATGTTTAGCAGACTTTGCTTCTCCATGAAAATCCTCGCTATATTTTCTTAAACACTTTATCATAATAGAATCCGAAAAACTTAAATATTATAATGTCGGACAATTGATACCAGCTGAAGGACAAAGTCGGACAGGTGGAGACACCAGTCCTCCATCTGTCCTCCGATGTAGGGCAATATTTCCGGTGGAAGGATGCCGCCAACGAGAAAGATTAGCATAAGGCTCACGGAGAAGTATTACACGAAGCTCGAACTCCTCGTGGAGAGCGGGGAGTTCACTTCAGTTAGCGAAGCTGTCAGGGAAGCTGTGAAGCTTCTTCTGGAGAAGTACAAGGAGCAGCTTGAGAGTATTGCCCAGATGGATACTTATCGTTAGGAGGTTGTTGGTATGAAGAGTATTGTGAGTAAGGCCCAGCAGTATTTGGAGCAGGAGAGGAGTAGCAGGTTTAGTGAGGAGATAAAGGACTTCGAGACGCCGAAAATTGTGGTGGTTGGCTGTGGAGGTAGCGGGAACAACACGGTCCACAGACTGTCAAATATGAATGTGGAGAGCGCCATGACGATTGCAATCAACACGGACAAGCAGCAGCTTTTGAGGACTAAGGCCGACAAGAGAGTGCTGATTGGAAGAAGCATAACGAGGGGGCTTGGTGCGGGAGGCTATCCCGAGATTGGTAGAAAGGCAGCTGAACTGGCAAGAAACGTCCTTGAGGATTTGCTATGTGATTCTGACATGGTTTTCGTCTGCGCTGGCATGGGTGGTGGAACTGGAACAGGCTCCGCCCCTGTTGTGGCGGACGTAGCGAAGAAGCAGGGGGCCATAGTCATAGGCTTTGCCCAGATGCCCTTCAGGGTTGAGAGGGCAAGAATTCAGAAGGCAATAGAAGGATTGGAAGAACTCAAGGAGGTTTGCGACACGGTAGTCGTTCTGGATAACAACAAGCTTCTGGATTACTATCCCAACCTGCCCATCGATGCTGCCTTCAGCGTTATGGACCAGCTCATAGCTGAAACGATTAAAGGCATATCTGACACAATAACCATTCCATCTCTCGTGAACATCGACTTTGCGGATGTTAAGGCGATAATGGGTCACGGTGGAGTTGCCGTGATGCTTGTTGGAGAGGCGAAGGCTCAGGACAAGGCCAATGCGGTTGTGAGGGACTGCCTATCTCACCCGCTTCTTGATGTGGACTACAGAGGAGCAACTGGCTCTCTCGTGCACATCTCAGGCGGGCATGATTTGACTCTAAAGGAAGCCGAGGAGATTATAAGGAACCTCACCTTCGAGATTGATGACTACGCCAACGTCATCTGGGGGGCGAGGATTGACAAGGAGTTTGAGGGCTTCGTGAGAGTCGTTTCCATAATGACGGGAATAAAGGACAAGGAGTTTGTGGGGTCTTACTGCTATGACAGCATACCCCAAAAGAAGCCAAATCTGAGAGAAATCAAACAGGAGAGCAGAAACAACGGTGAAAGGGCAAGAAAGCAGAACTTTACCGATACAACGAGATTTGTCAGGAAAGAGAGGCAGAAAGTCTCCATCCCCATAATCGATAGACTTTAAAGCATTTTTTTCCCAATTTTTTCATGATTGTAGAAATTTCTACAGTGCCGATTGGTGTTGGGGAATCTCTCAGCAGCTACGTTGCGAAAGTTATTGATGTGCTGAAGGAGGAGGGAATTAATTACAGCCTCGGCCCTATGGGGACTTCCTTTGAGGTGGAAAGCTTCAGCAGACTCGCTGAAATCCTTGAGAAGGTTGACAGAACACTCTTCGAAGCTGGCTCGCCAAGAAACTACTACGTCATCAAGATAGACAACAGGGCGAGGGGAGGAAGGATGGCTGATAAGGTAAGGGCGGTTGAAGAAAAATTAAAGGTTTAGTTTCAGGATTTTCTGAAAAAGGCCAAAGCCATCATTGCAGCCAGTATCAGAACGCCAGCTATGTTCCAGAGGTGGAAGGGGACTATCAGCATAAGACCACTCGCAAACCACAGGGGCCTTTCAAATCTGGAAATCTCGCTCCTGAAGTAGCCTACAGTGGATACGTTTATTGCGAAGGCTGCACCTACAACGAGAACTGTTCTCAGGACTATTTCTGCTGGATTGTGGAGATACGGGATTATAAGCAGTGCAGAGCCTGCAGGGCCGAGAACAAAGGCGAATCCGATGAGGTACTTGATGAGGGCTATTAGAGCGGCAGTAACTCCAACCCTCAGTGGATTCTGACCCGATATGGCAGCTGCAGCGTAGGCTGCAAGAGCAACGGGTGGTGTAATTTCCGCAAGCACTGCGTAGTAGAAGGCGAACACGTGAACGGCATAGTGAGCGACCAGCTCTGGAAATCCATTCTCGATGGCAAGAACTATTGTGGCAGGAACTATCAGTGCCGAGACTATGACGTATGAAGCTACTGGCGGAACTCCCATTCCAAGAATTAACGTGAAAACGGCAAGAAGGAAGAGTGTGACGTAGTAATTACCTCCGCTTACGAATCTTACGATTTCTTCAATTTTCAGACCCAGCCCGGTAACCAGAAGAGCGTGAAGAACGATACCTGCACACGCTGTCGCCAGCGCAACGGGAATTACATCGAGGGCACCGTCACTGAAACCTCTGAGGATTTTGGTTATTTTCTCTCTCTTGAGCAACCCTATGACCACAGCGACCACGACTGCTGCCATAACGGAAGTGGACACGGTGTAACCTCTGAAAACGAGGTATATCAGCACGGCAATGGGGAGAAGATAGTAGGATTCCTTGAGAACATCCTTTTTTGAGCGCTTGGTTTCCGTGTCAAGAGTTTTCAGCCCTATCTTTTTCGTGTAAAGCTCTAAGTAAATCTGAAGGGACAGGTAGTAAAGCACTGCAGGAAGAATTGTCATGATTATAAGTGTTTTGTAGTCCACTCCAATGACCTCCATCATTATAAAGGCTGCAGCACCGAGAATTGGAGGAGTGATGAGAGCAGCACTACCTGTACCTGCGATAAAGGCTGCAGCAAATCTCTCGTCGTAACCTGCCCTTTTGAAGGAGGAGAGCATGGTGGTTGCAACGGTGGTCGTAACTGCAACACCTGAGCCGGACACCATACCCATCGTCGCAGAGTAAATCGTGGTGGCCCTGCCAACGTCCTGAGGGGCCCTTCCGAGGAAGGCATAAGCAAAGTCTGCTATGAAGTCAGTTATCCCAATGGCCCTCAGAACACCTGCCAGGATTGTGAAGTAGATGATGTACTTGGCCGAAACTCCAAGCGGCAGACCGAAAATCCCAGCCTCGGTCTCCATCCACGCCTTGCCTATGGCGAGGGGAACATCGGTAAAAGTGTGGCCGACGGGAGGAGGTATGCTGTAACCGAGAAGCGTGTAGTTGAGGAACACGAGGATAATGGCGGGAAGGGGCCAGCCAATCTTGAGATTGGTTCCGTAGAGAAGCAGTATTATCATTATCCATCCAACGAGAATGTCCGTGTTCGTCGGAAAAACCACTCTGTAAATTATCGCCTCGTAATCCTTTATCAGGTAGATGGTAGCGGGGATGTAAAGAAGCAGAAGGAGGTATCTCCAGTCAAGCTCCTTTTTTGTGTACTCAACCACCGCATCCAGTGGGAAGGTCAGCAGCCAGACGATGAAAATCAGCATTGCTATCAGCAAATCGCTCGATGTGATGTTCACAAGCACGTAAACAGAAGGCAGGGAAAAGGCGGTCAGAATCAGAGAGCTGATTAAACTTGGTCTCTTCCCTTGAGCCAGAAATGCCAGAGCACCCATGCAGAGCATCAGGTGAATACCTCTTATAAGATGAACCTGGTCGAAGGCGTACTTCACGCTCATTGGAAGCCACTGGAGGTAGGGAAGGAAATAGGGGTAGAGGTAGATGAAGATGCTGTAGGCGGCGAGGGTGTAACCAAAGATCTTTTCCAGTCTCATTCAATCACCTGCAAACGTAAATTTTTGTTTTTCCACCCGTTACCAAGTCAAAACCCTCTCCAGAAATTTTCCACCCACCATTAACCAAAAGCTCTCCGAAGCTCTGGTTTATTTCAACAACATAACTTCCATTTTCTATAAAGTAATCCCCGGAGTAGTACTCAATTGCAGCTCTGCTGTCGCTGACCATTCGCAAAACTTTAATTTTGTCACCGGCTGGTTCGCAGATTAACATCACATTACCCCCGTAAACTGAATGCTCAAACTCCATTTTAAACGTAGAATAAGGCAAATGGCGAATTTTAGAGTCTTCCAGACATACCTTCCGCTCCCCATATCCGATACACGCCGAAACTAAAAATAAGAAGGAAAGCATAATTATAAAAAAATCAATTTTTTCATTTTAAGACATTACCCCCTTCTCCTTGAAGTACTTCACCGCTCCGGGGTGATACGGGATACCCTCAAAGGTGACTGCAGATTCAAGTGTGGTCTGTTTCGCTGCGTCGTGGACAGCGTGCAACTCACCGAGGTGGTCGAATACTGCCTTGACTATCTTGTAAGCCACCTCTTCATCCATGTTTTCGTGTGCAATCACCACGTTCTGAATGGCGGTTGTGGTGATGTCTTCAGGTGAGCCGTAGTATTCCTTCTTCATGGTGAAGGTAACGTAAACTCCCGGATTCTCTTCCTTCATCTTTTGAATTACTTCGTCCGGAATTTCGACGAAAGCAATCTGCTTACCTCTTTGCTGGAGGTTCGTGGCAAGCTCAACGATGGAACCCGTCGGAATGCCACCGTTCCAGAAGTAGGCATCGATCTTACCATCGAGCAGTGCATCGGCAGATTCCTTGGCACCGAGCTTCTGCCAGACAGTAAAGTCCTTTTCTGGGTCAATTCCAGCTGCTGTCAGTGTGGCAAAGGCATCTCTCTCAGTTCCGCTTCCCGGCGCTCCTGTAGAGACTCTCTTGCCCTTGAGGTCGTAGACGGTTTTAATTCCACTGTCAGCAGTTGTAACTATGTGCTGCACGTTGGGATACATAACCCACAACACTCTCAGCCACTTCTGTGGTTGCTTATTAAAGGCCTCTATCTTTCCGTTCCAGGCTTCCATTGCAGTGGAACCCATCACAAGTCCTATTGTGTCCTCAGGAGATTTTGCAATGTAGAGCAGGTTATCCACGCTGGCCTTCGTCTGGACGGCGTTGGCCGAGATGTCAGTGTATTTCGATACTATCGACGCCACGCCCGACCCGTAGTAGAGGTATATACCTCCAACGCCTCCAGTACCTATTGTAACAGCCTTGGTGGCAGGTGGTGTCTCCGCAGGTGTCGTCTGGGCAGGGGTGGTTGGAGTTGTCGGCTGCTGACCTGCACAGCCAAGTAACAGGACTGTCAGGGCTACTAAAACCACAACCCTTTTCTTCACCATATTTCATTTTGGATTTTTGTCTTATATAAGCATTTTGGAAATATTTTGCCAACATACAGAATCAAACAGGTTAAGTACTCTCCGCCTAATTTGGTTCGTGATTGTAAAGGTTGGAGGAAGTGTTGCCGATAAGCTTGAAGTGGTGTTCGAAGCCCTCGGTAATTTGCAGAGAGTATACGTCATTCCTGGAGGATGGATATTTGCAGATCTGGTAAGAAAGGTGGATTCCAGCAGGAAATTGTCTCCATCAACCTCCCACTGGATGGCCATAACAGCTATGAACGCCTACGGATTTTATATGGCAGAGACCGCCAGAAGGTTTGGATTCAAAGTCATTGAGCCTGAAGACTTTAACTTTCCCGATGCAAAGGCAGTCTTGCTGCCCTACCGCCTGCTGAAAGAACATGATGAACTTCCACACTCGTGGGAGGTTACGTCTGACAGCATCGCTGTGTGGATTGCGGCAAAGGCCGGCCTTACTGAAGTCGTGAAGGTTACGGCTGCTGGAGGGGTAAAAGAGTCCAACGGCAAAATTGTTGAAGAGGTGCGGGCTTCAGAGCTGAAGAGTGATGTTGTTGACGGCTACACACCAGAACTGCTGGTTAAATACGGAATTAACATGTTTGTTTGCTCTCCAGAAGAGCTAAAAAATTATATATTGAGAGGAAGAGGCAGAGGCACGCTAATAGTGGGAGGTGAGCGATGATGGACATAACAAGATGCGTGAGCTGTGGAGCTGTCCTCGTGGGCGCTAATTACGTTGCTTTCCCATGTCCGGAATGTGGTGAGATGATTTACCGCTGCAAGAAGTGCAGAAGGCTGAGCAATCCCTACGTCTGCGATAATTGTGGATTCGAGGGACCATGAGGAGGTGATTGAATGGGTAGCGTAATGATGAAGATTAGAGTGATGCCCAGCGACATTGATGTTGACCTCAATGAGGTGCTGGAGAAAATCAAGAACATTCAGCTGGAGGGCGTGGAACTGAGAGACTCGGCTATTCAGCCCATTGCTTTTGGCCTGAAAGCCATCGTTCTCATGGCTGTGATGCCCGACATGGAGGGCATCGGCGACAGATACGTAGAGGAGATTGGCAAGATTGAGGGAGTGGAGAGCGTCGAGATTGAAGATATGGAGCTTCTATGAAGCCTGTAAGAATCGTTGCCCCTCCTCTTGCCGCGAACTGCTATCTTCTGCTTGATGAGAAGAAGGCTCTGATAGACGTTGGCGGGGACATTCAGTTCATTCTCAGTGCCCTGAAAAGGTACATTGACCCAAAAGAGCTGGATTACGTAATTTTAACCCACTCCCACTACGACCATGCCGCTGCGGCGGGACACTTCAAGGGAATAGCTGAGATTGCAATCCACAAGGACGAGTACTCGCTTCTGAAGGCTCAGGGCTTCACGTCCTTCATGTTCGGAGTTAGTTTCAAGAAATTCGAGCCAGACATAATGCTGGAGGGCGGGGAGAAAATAGAGCTCGGAGAGCTCTCGTTAGAGGTTATACACACTCCCGGCCACTCTCCCGGCAGCATTTGCTTATACGAGCCAGAGAAGAAGTGGTTATTCAGTGGGGACACGGTTTTTGCCCACGGAAGCTTCGGCAGAGTTGATTTACCCGGAGGAAGTGCGAGGGAGCTGATAAATTCCCTCGACAAGCTGTCAAAACTGGACGTGGAGAACCTTTATCCGGGCCACGAGGACGTAATTGAGGGAAACGCTGCAAGACACATAGCCAATTCCCTTAGAATCGCCAAGATGTTCCTGTGATGCGGCACGTTTTTGGAATGAGTGTGACTGAAGCAAAATTCGAGCTGAGAAGAGTCCTTGAAAGGCTGGGATTTCATGTGAAGGAGCTGGATAAAGAAATACTCGCTGAAAAGGGTAGCAGGGCAGTAAGGATATCTCTGAAGGAGCTTGGGAGAAGTAAGCTCAACATACCGCAAACAGAGGTCGTTTTTGAGTGCGAGGAGGAGGTTTACAGGAGCATTCTGGAAAGGCTGAGGCTCTCCAGAATGGGGGGTTGATGGCGGGAAAGCTGTTCATCGTAATTCTGACCCCAGTCTGCAATGGCAACTGCCTTTACTGCGGGGGGTACGATGAAGGGTTGATGCCCCCCAAGATAAAGTATCCCCTCGAATCCCTCGAAAAAATAGCTGACGGAAACTCCGTAGCCTTCTACGGTGGAGAGCCTCTGCTTGAAATGGAAAAGATGAAGGAAATAATGGACTCGGTCAAAGCTGAGCACTTCATTCTTCAGACAAACGGTCTGAAGCTCGACAGTCTTGAGGATAATTACCTGAAGAAATTTTCAACGATTCTCGTGTCTTTTGATGGAAGAAAGGAGGTTCACGACCTTTACAGGGGAAACTACGAGAGAGTGCTTGAAAACGTTCTCAACGTCAGGAGGAAAGGCTATGAGGGCGAGCTTATTGCCAGAATGGTCGCAAGTCAGGGGACTGACATTTACGAGGACGTATTGCACATCCTGAACCTTAACACCTTCACCCACGTTCACTGGCAGATTGACGCAGTCTGGAGCAGCGATGGAGTCTGGAGGGATTTCGAGAGGTGGGTTGAGAGGTACAACGCTGGAGTCAGGAGACTCGTGAAGTTCTGGGCCTCCGAACTGAGAAAGGGGATTTTGCATGGAATAGTTCCATTTATGGGGGTTGCAACAGCAATCTTTAAACCATTCACCCATCCTCCATGCTCCTCAGGCTTCAACTCCTTCGCCATATCCACCGACGGCAGAATTCTCGCCTGTCCCATCTGTCCTGACCTCGACTGGAACGAGGTTGGGAGCCTTGATGAGGGAATAAAAAGAAGGCTTGAAATCCTTGAACCCTGTCCATCCTGCAGCTACTTCAGGTTTTGCGGTGGGAGATGCCTTTTCTTCAACCGTGAAAGGCTCTGGGGAGACAGGGGATTCAGGCTTGTGTGCTCAACGGTGAAAAACCTCGTTGATTCAATTCTCGCCTATAAGGACCTGATTTTGGCCAACAAAGAAAAAATAATGTATCCGAGGTTTCCCAACACCACCGAAATCATTCCGTAGAGTCGATTGCGTAAACAAAGTTCTTTACAAGCTGCGAAGCCTTGATTATTGGCTCCTCTCTCAGGTTCTCAGGAACGTCCTGCTTCGTGTGCCAGTAGTAGGGAGCATCATCCTTTGCGGAGTGGCCGAATACGGAGACTGCATGCAGTCCCTTTCTTGAGAAGTTGGCAGCGTCGCTTCCAGCAAAGGGAAGTGGGGCAACCCGAACGTCAAAATCTATTTTTTCGGCAGCCTTCTTTGCGTATTCAACAGCCAAGGGAGAGTGCTTGGCGAAGTACATCTTCTCCTCGGTTGCTATAAGGAAGTAGTCGGCAGAGGGACACTCAAGGGCGAGCATTATCGCCTTTCTGCTCTTCAGCTCGTCGTAGTGCCTCTGAACGAACCTCTTCGACCCTCTCATGTGCTCCTCTCCAGCGAAGGCAACAACCCAAACTTCCGTTTTTTCGGGCCTCTCTCTGCTGATATGCCTTCCAGCCTCAAGAACAGCAGCTATGCCAGCGAGGTCGTCGTTTGCTCCAAGAGTCACGTAGCTGGAGCGGAGTGTGAAGGCAATTAAAAGCAGAAGAGCACTGCCTATGAGCATCAGAGGTTTCTGGATATAGGCAAGGGAGATGTTTGCAGCGCCCTCAGCAAAGGAGAGGAACATTGTGAGCAGGGTAATTGCTATGGTAGGCCCAATAATCAGAACGGACTTTTTCTTCAATTTTCCGAGCAGGGAAAACTCGTAGGGGGAGTCGTAGTGGGCTGAGATGATTGCGAGCTTCTCCGCTCTGCCCTTCGGCTTAATTTTCCCCACAACGTGAAACTCCTCAACTTCGGGAAAGAAAAAGTCGATTATCTCGTAGTGGAGGCACTGCTGGAAGAGGAAGATGAAAAAGGCTACTAGCATCAAAATTCCTGCCAGAATAGGCTGTCCAAAAAGGTAAAGCAGCGCTCCAGCAATATAGAGGCCAGCGGTGAACCAGATGTAGTCGAGAAAGCCACGTGGATGGCTCCTGAAATACTCTTTTTCAACCTCATCGCAGAACTGGAGCATTTCTCTGTAAATAATCTCCCCGCACTTCCTCTCGCCCTCGCTGCCCGCAAGCCTTGGCCCGCACTCTCTGCATAGTTTCTGGATGAATTCGATAAGGGATTCTTGCATGTTCGAAGTGGATTTAAAAATTATTAATTTTTGCCTTTGGTGCTGTTTCCAACGGTTGCAAGATACACTGTAGCAGCGCTAAAGTTATCAACTTCTTTATGAATTAACATCATGCTCAAAATCGCCACCTTCAACGTAAACTCCATCAGGAGCAGACTGAACATCGTGATTCCGTGGCTTAAGGAGAACAGGCCCGACATTCTATGCATGCAGGAGACGAAGGTTGAGAACAGGAAGTTTCCAGAGGCTGATTTTCACCGCATTGGCTATCATGTTGTTTTCAGCGGGAGCAAGGGGAGGAATGGAGTGGCCATAGCCTCTCTGGAAGAGCCTGAGGACGTGAGCTTCGGTCTCGATTCAGACCCGAGGGACGAGGACAGGCTGATAAGGGCAAGGATCGCTGGCATAGACGTGATTAACACCTACGTACCTCAGGGCTTCAAAATTGACAGCGAGAAGTACCAGTACAAGCTCCAGTGGCTTGAGAGGCTTTACCATTACCTGCGGAAAACCGTTGACTTTGAAAGCTACACTGTTTGGTGCGGGGACATGAACGTCGCTCCTGAGCCAATCGACGTCCATTCTCCAGATAAGCTGAAGAACCACGTCTGCTTCCACGAGGATGCGAGAAAAGCGTACAGAAAGCTCCTCGATCTCGGCTTTGTGGATGTCCTGAGAAAGATGCACCCCGACGAGAGAATTTACACCTTCTACGACTATCGCGTTAGGGGAGCCATTGAGCGGGGACTGGGGTGGAGAGTTGATGCCATCCTTGCAACTCCTCCTCTCGCCGAAAGATGCGTGAAATGCTATGTAGACTTCAAACCGAGGCTGGCTGAAAAACCATCCGACCACCTTCCTCTCGTTGCTGAGTTCGACGTGTAGGGAAAAGCAAATATTTCATACTCAATGCCTTACCACAATGAAAATCAGCATCGTTCTCCCAGCGTACAACGAGGCAAGAAGGCTCAGAGGTGCGGTTGAAGAGGTTTACAGAGCAGCCGAAAAAACGGGATACGATTTTGAGATTATCATCGCCGAAGATGGCTCTAAGGATGGAACAGACAGAATAGCATCGGAACTTGCTGCCAGCAATCCCAGAATCCTGCATCTCCATTCTGATGAGAGGCTGGGAAGAGGAAAGGCCCTTATGAACGCCTTTTCAAAGGCGAGCGGAGAAGTCGTCGTTTACATGGACGTTGACCTTGCCACCGACCTCTCCCA
>DAINRD010000008.1:15774-17482 GCA_036742095.1 Archaeoglobus sp.
TTGGCTCAAAACTCCACGACCACCAGTGCGGTTTTAAGGCCTTCAGGCGGGATTTAATTCTGGAGCTGGGTAAAGAGGTGAAGGACAACCACTGGTTCTGGGATACGGAGGTTCTGGTTCTGGCTCAGAAGAGGGGCTTTAAAGTGAAAGAGATTCCTGTCAGGTGGCGACACGGAGGAGAGACGAAGGTTGACTTCGGTAAGGATGTCCTTTACATGTTCTCCCAGATTCTCAGGATGTGGATGGATGAGAGAAAAAGGAGCAGAAAATACCTCTTCGTCACGACTGTTGTCGCAATAGCCATTCTTGCTTTTATTGCAATAAAAGCAGGAATTCAGGATGTTTATGTTAGCCTGGTCAGCATAAATCCCCTTTATCTGGCCCTTTCTTCCCTTCTTTATGCGCTCTCCTACCTGCTGAGAGGATACAGATTTGATTACATCATGAAAAACATGGGGAGGAACACGGGAATGCTTTTCTCCACCGCTGCTGTTAGCATAAGCCAGACAGTCAACGTAATAACACCCATCAGGATTGGGGACCTCGCAAGAGCCTACGTTTTCAGAAAAAAGGATGTTCCCTATTCTGAGTCCTTGGGGGGTGTTGCCGCGGAAAGAGTTTACGACCTGATTTCGGTGGCTGTGATTGCAACCATTTCAGCTTTGCTGGTTGGAGCAGGCCTGAAGGAGCCGGTTTACGCCCTTGCCTTCGCTGCAGTAATTTTTCTGGTCATAGTTGCCCTCTCAAGGATGGAAAATATTCTTGGCAGAATATTCAGGAACGCGATGAAGGCAGTGGGTTTGAGGCAGAGCGTGGTTCTCACAGCCCTTTCATTACTGCTCTGGCTTTCTGACATCACGGTCTGCTATCTAATTGCCCTCAGCTTCGGAGTGCCAAGCTTTATTCTTATCGCTCTTGCAGTTGCGGTTGGAAACATTGTCAAAGCCCTTCCAGTAACCCCCGGTGGTGTAGGCACCTACGAGGCTGCTCTAACGGCAATTCTGCTCTCCTCCTTTACTGCAGGGACAGCCTTCACCATTGCTCTCGTTGACCACGCTGTCAAGAACATCTCCACAGTTCTGCTTGGCTTAGCTTCACTCGCCTCGCTCAACCTGAGCTTAAAGGAGGTCGAGCGCCTTTGAACTTCTATACTTTAATCTATCCTATTTGCTTTTATACCCTCTCACTTCTCATGACAATCCCTTTTTTGAAGCATTTCAGGTATCATGAGGCCAGATTTCTTTCTTTGCTCACGGCATCAACAGCTTCCTTTATCCTCGGCTTCGCAATCCCCTTCAAAATTTCCTTTTATGCAGCTGTGGCAGTATTGCTTGCCCTCTCCCTCTACACCATCCACAGAGAGAAGATAAAGATAGACAGAAGTGAAGCCGTTTTCGCACTCATCTTTGCCTACTTCATCTTTCTGAGATTTCTTAATCCCTACATTTTTGATGCAGAGAAATTCATGGATTCTGCATTCGTGAATGCCGTCCTTAAAGCAGAATCCTTCCCTCCAAACGATCCATTTCTTGCAGGCGAAAAGCTTGACTTCTACTACTACTTTGGCCATTTAATCGGAGCTTCCATCACCCTCCTTTCCTTTTCAACTCCCGAAATTGGCTACAATGTAGCGATTGCGGCACTGCCAGCGTACACATCCCTCCTAATCTACGGGGTTTTGAGGGAGAAAGACTGGCGAATTGCCTTT
>DAINRD010000008.1:17644-17739 GCA_036742095.1 Archaeoglobus sp.
CATGAACGTACCTGCAGCGGAGTTCAAGCTGACTGAGGAGAGAAGTGATGCTCTGGAGTTCCTGCTCTACGCCTTCACACCCATTGCCGCAGCAT